>JAAERS010000410.1 GCA_024230095.1 Gammaproteobacteria bacterium
ATAACGCCTTGGGCAGGGGCGTGCTGATAAGCACGTCCTGCGACTGAAAGGAGCTTCTTGCCCCAACTGGTTAGATACCCGGTTTGCAAACATATTCATTGCTCAACATGACCCCTAACGGATTCCTCTCGCCTGACTGATACCAAGCTTCACTTGATAGCTCCCCTTTCTCGTAAAGCATGGCTTTCCAAAGCTCGCTCAGACTATATAACCAGACTGACAATACGATAGCAGCAAAGATACCAAAGAGAGCCTTAGTTGTACCGCCTGATCTAACCCCTTCAGTGACACTGAATAGGCTAATTGCTAACAGCCCTATAACTATAGCCACAACTAACCAATAAGGGTTCTGCCACCAGGAGTCACTAGGCAGCCAAAATGAATAAAGGCACTCGCCATCCAAACCAGTAGTGGCAATAAAAATAAAAATCAGTTGATACAGAGAAAAGAACGTAACGATTGCAATCGCAAGCGAGGCAACGCCTAGATCGATAGACTTAGTTGAACTACCTGTTTCATTAGATAAGGGCATCTAACGCCTTGGGCAGGGGCGTGGCGTATGCCACGTCCCGCGAACGTAGTGAGCAGCTTGCCCCAACTGGTTATATGCACACATATTAGTAGCCAATTTCATTCAAACTTCCTATATTTCCAATAAGAATAAAGCATCAGCAGCGCTACCGTTAACTGTGATACTAAGAATGCATAAAACACGCCTTGAACTTGCAAACCTCCCTTAGATAACCAGGTTGCCAATAAGATTATGGGTATGGCAACTGCAAAAACAGCCTCATAAATAAGGAACAGTCTGAACAATAGTGCATTTCGCGCCTTCATATGATGCTCAGTGCATATAACGCCCACAACAAGGGCGTGGCGAAGCCACGTCCCGCTGCTTGTGCTGGTTA
>JAAERS010000411.1 GCA_024230095.1 Gammaproteobacteria bacterium
ATGAGTTTTGCTATAGATGGATAGTTTAACCTCATCCCAATTTAACTTTTTCCATTCATCAGTAAATGTCATTTCATTCACCTTAATCAAGAAATGCCGTTAATGGACTAGAAGCAACCGCTAGAGTATTTACCGCCGCCAACCCGTTCTCATAAGCTAACCGGCCAGATTGCACCGCTAACTTAAAAGCGGTAGCCATTGCGATTGGATTCCTTGCCGCTGCAATCGCCGTGTTCACAAGAACAGCATCAGCACCAAGTTCCATCGCAAAAGCCGCATGTGATGGGGCACCAATGCCAGCATCAATCACAACAGGTACCCGAGCTTGGTCAATAATAATCTCTAAAAAGTCTCGACTGACAATGCCTTTATTTGAACCAATCGGCGCACCTAGTGGCATAACAGCAGCACAACCGACTTCTTCTAATCGCTTACATAAAACCGGGTCGGCATGACAATAAGGTAAAACTATAAACCCTTGTTTCACTAGCTCTTCTGCTGCCATTAA
>JAAERS010000412.1 GCA_024230095.1 Gammaproteobacteria bacterium
AAGCGAGTGACGTTATGATTGAAACAGTAAATACCATTCCCGCTGGTATGCGAACATTACAGGAAAATCAGCAGGCCGAAGTGGAGCGTACTTCTACCTTGGGCCAGGATGATTTTTTAAAACTGTTGACCACGCAATTGAAATACCAGGACCCTATGGAACCCATGGAAAATGGCGAATTTTTAGGCCAGATGGCGCAGTTTTCCACGGTTACAGGCATCACCGAAATGCAAACCTCTTTAGAAAACATGGTGAGTGCTTTTCAGGGGTCACAAATGAGTACTTCAGCTGCCATGATTGGCAAACAAGCTTTGGTGGATGGCAGCTGGGCTAGCCTTGAAGAAGGTCAATTAGGGGGCGCGGTGACATTGGATACGGCAGTCAATGACCTACAAATCACTATCAAAGACGAATCAGGCCTAGTGGTGGCAAATTTGCCACTAGGAGCGCAAATGCCAGGCACCAAAGAATTTTATTGGAATGGCACCATGAGTGATGGCAAGGTCGCCCCAAGTGGAGATTATTACATTGAGGCCAGCAGTGTCCGTGATGGATTAAACAGCATGCAGGCCACGCAGGTGTACGGCACCGTAGAGAGTGTACAGATAAAGAACGGCGAGGTGACCTTGAATGTATCAGGCCAGGGTAATGTGACCTTTGCTCAGGTGGCTCGACTTGGTCAATGAGGCACCCACATTATAAATTAAACCCATATGACTGTTGTTAGGTCGCAACAAAACATATACAAAGCAAGCCGCGTTAAACGGCTAATTACCGGAGGAAGGACATATGTCATTCTATACATCGCTTACCGGCTTAAATGCCGCTCAGTCACAGTTGGGGATTACTTCCAACAACGTGGCTAACGTGGGTACTGTGGGCTTTAAAAAGTCTCGTGCCGAATTCGGGGATATCTTTGCCACGTCACCCTTGGAAAATGCTTCCAGTGCCATCGGTCAAGGTGTGTTATTAAAAGAAGTGAAGCAGCAATTTAGCCAGGGTAACATCGAGTTCTCCAGTAACTCTTTGGACTTGGCCATATCGGGTCAGGGTTTCTTTGCCTTGAAACCCAACCTGACTTCCAACCAGACTGTGTATACACGGGCAGGCTCCTTTAGTGTCAACAACGACCGTTATGTTGTTGACTCCAAAGGTCAGTATCTGCAAACCTTTCCGGTGAACGAAGATGGTTCCGTAATTGCCACTGGCCTGGCGTCTGCCAAGTCGTTGCAATTACCGTCCACAGCTGGCTTGCCACAGCCTTCCTCAAAGATTGAATTGGGTCTAAACTTACCGGCCGATGCGGAGATTATTCCGTACCAGGCGCAATATGATACTGATAACCCCTATGCCTTTGATCGAAATGATACAGAGACATTCAACAAGTCAACGTCGATTACCGTTTATGATTCCTTGGGTAACCCCCATATTGCCACGGTGTATTATATAAAAACCAGCTCCGCGACCGAGGCTGATCCGACCAACAAGTGGGATACCAAGATCTACATTGGTGACGAGGAAATGAAGCCCTCCTTAATCCCGGCTAAAAATGACAAGAGCGAAACCTTGTACATGAACAAATTTGGTCAAACCAGCACAGATCCGGCGGCCATAGATCCTACCTTTAATGCCCAGGCGGCCCACCCACTGTATTATAACGATGATCAGCAGCAGAAAGTGGCCTCTGAACCCGGTATTTTTAGTGGGGGTTACATGACCCGCGCTAATGTGGGTCACGACTTTGGTTCTACGGATAGTAATGCTGTCACCATCGGCACCGGAGCGGGTGCATTTGGTGGTACTAATTTTGTTAGCGTGTCGGTTGATGGTAGTGGTTATCAGAGTATCACGATTCCTGAAGCAGACTATACAGGTACAGAGCTGGCGGCAGAAATGACACGCCAGTTGAATTCCGTCTTTGGTGACGAACGGGCGTATTTGCTGGGGGATGCACAAACCATTACCCTGGAATTACAGGATAAAAATGGCAATGACATCAATAAAGATGCCCTTACTAGTAATGGTACAACTTCTACGCCGGATGTCAACATCACTATTCCAGCCGCCACCTATACCCGCGAGTCCTTAGTGGCACAAGTTCAGACTCAAATAGATGCGGCTACCTACTTCACGGCGGCGGCTCCCAATACAAATGTTGCTGTGCCGGTTACAGTAGGTTATGACCTCACTAGCCGTTCCTTAACATTTACCTCCACCGATGGGACTTTTAATAGGATAAAAGCCTCCTCAGTCACGTCAGATTTAGGCTTGGACAGTAATAC
>JAAERS010000413.1 GCA_024230095.1 Gammaproteobacteria bacterium
GAATCCACAGCCAACAAAGATGCCCATATCATGGATGTGAACCCTGCTGCGGTGCAAGAAGTAATGCAAAAGTACAATGTGCACACGCTGATACATGGTCATACACATCGTCCCATGGTGCATCAAAATGACGGCTTCACACGAATTGTATTAGGCGATTGGCAGGGGCATTTTGATTATCTGCTTTGGCCAAACAATGATACTTGGCATTTCCTTCGCCAACCGATTTAACAAAATTGATAATCCATTTACCAACCTATTCTTTAAAGCAAAAAAAACGCAATAACCAGCAGGTCATTGCGTTTATATATGGCTATCAGGGCTAGGATTAACCCTTACCTTTCCATGGCACTAGGTACTTTTCAAGTACACGAATACCGACATCAATGGCAAAGCCAATCAAACCGATGAGTACAATACCCATGATGACCACGTCGGTGTTTTGAAACTTGGACGCCGCCACAATCATTTTGCCCAAACCTTTTTCTGCGGCAACCAGTTCGGCAGCAACCACTGTACCCCAACATACCCCCATTGCTACCCGAGCACCGGTAAAGATCTCTGGCAGTGAATTGGGAATAATAACGTGTAATAGAATTTGCAGCTTGCTTGCACCAAGGCTATATGCGGCATGAATCTTAGTGATGCGCACACCCGATACCCCGGAACGAGCAGCTATAGCCATAATCCATAGCGCCGCTAGAAAGAGCAGTACGACCTTTCCTTCTTCACCAATGCCTGCCCAAATGATAACTAGTGGAATCAAAGCCAAAGGCGGTACCGGGCGCATAAACTCGACTATAGGATCAAACCACCCACGGAACCAGTTGGACAACCCCATGGCATATCCCAGAGGAATACCGACTAGGGCACCGATTAGAAAACCAATAACCACACGCCATAGACTCAGACCTAAATGCTGCCCTAAAGTGACATTTTGATAACCCTCTTTGGAGATGGTGATTAACCGTTCCCATACTTGCTCAGGCGCTGGCAGGTAAATGTTTTCCATCTGCACGCCCTTGTGAGGCACCAGATTCAAGGTTCCTTTATCTGTCAGTGCGACTCTGGCAAATCCTACATCAACGGGATTACCCTTACTGATAGTCTGATCGTTGACCTTAATGATTTTGGCACCAGTCTTGCGTTTAGCGGTATCGTTTTTATCCCAAGCCAATAGCTTAGAGCGATAAGCCTGAATTACCAAGGCGTCATTAAGAGCAAAACCATCACCACTTGCTACGGTCGGCTTTTTGCCCTTTTCACCTGCAGCATGCACTTGAATACTTACTGTCGCCTTATCGGTGTCCCCAGCGCCATTATCTGACGTATAGGTGAACTCACCACTGCCCATAAAAGGCCCAGGGACATGTAAAAATTCAGGTAGTAGTTTGGAGCCGGTAAATGAACCCCATAATACAAATATCAGTAATACGGATATGACCGATGCTGATTTATTGGATACGACCGTACTTTCATCACCGAAAGTGACCGTCTTTAACGAGTTGTAGCTATCACCTACGCTGACGCCCTTGCGAACCATATGCCAGATAGCCTGACATGCCAGTATGATCACAATGAGGGCGGCTAGAAAAGGCAGTACCTTCGCTATGGACAAAACAATATTAATAGTTTCATGGGCCAGTTCAGTAAATACACTTTCACTATCCATTAGCTGGCCTCCTCTGTTCTACCCATTATTTCTTCTTCCATTTCCCAAATCATCGCTAAAATTTCTTCTCGTTTTACAGCATAGTCTGGATGTTTTTTTACTTCTCGTAAATCAGCGCCTACTCCTAAATCAGCAAAAGGCAGGAAATATTCTTTATGAACGCGACCTGGACGGGGAGCCATGACTAATAAGCGCTCGCCCAACAAAAGTGCTTCTTCTACAGAGTGAGTAATTAGAATGATAGTTTTACCGGTTTCTTTCCACAGATCTAACACTAAAGATTGCATTTTTTCGCGCGTCAATGCATCCAAAGCCCCTAGGGGTTCATCCATAAGAATGACATCTGGGTCATTTGCCAAACAACGTGCTAAGGCGACGCGTTGTTGCATACCACCAGATAGTTCGTATACAGCCTTGTCTTTGAACTCTTGTAAACCCACCAAGTCTAATAAGCGGTCGACCTCAGGCGCACTTTCAGACTTTGGTACGCCCTTCATATCGGGTCCAAAAGACACATTCTTGCGGACGCTCATCCACTCAAACAAGGCTCCTTGCTGAAATACCATGCCCCGCTCAGGGCCAGGTCCGTTTATAGCTTTACCCTCTAGGTGTATTTCTCCATCAGTGGGAGCCAGAAAACCAGCAATGATGTTTAGTAATGTGGTTTTACCACAACCTGATGGGCCGAGTACACTTAATAGCTGGCCAGACTTAATGTCTAAGTTAATATTTTTAAGCGCTTGAACTGACCCTCCACCGGGTAGGTCAAAACGCATGGATATATTGTCTATGTGTAAATCAGACACATCTCATTCCTTCAGCATTGGTATTGGTTATGAGGAAAAAAGTAGCCCTGTTATTAATCAATTGACCAATAGGATGCAAATCAGGGGTGCTTCTAAATTGTACGAACTACAATTAATGATTATATAAGACTTCTTAACGTGCCCTGCGTAGAGTCAAGTATAGAAACTATCTCTTGGCTCTAATTAGCAGGTTATGACTAGTGCTTTAATCGGGGCTTGGCAATGTATCCCAAGCCCCGAATACTAGATGGTGTTGTTATGCGTAATTACATATCACCAGCAGCAGCCAGAGGACCGGCTTCCACATTGCCATCGTAGCTGTCGTTAGCTGATGGAATAGACCCTGCATCAACAAACACTTGCGCTACACCCTGCATGAAGTTCTGAGCGCCACCACCTAACCATGTAGGAGACAACTGTTCTTCAACACTAGGGAATACAAACGTTGCCATGGTGCTAGCTGTATCATCTATGCTCATACCTGAGTCTTTAGCGATCATAGAAAGCATGAAATCAGGCTGAGTAGCGTTCCAAGCCGTGTTAGCATCGGCTGTAACAGCCAAGAACTTGGCAACTAGGTCGCCATTTTCTGCTACAAAATCCGCAGGTGCTGTAGTCACATCAAATACTAGGATACCTAGCTCTTGCTTTTCTGCACCGGTCAGCAGAATGTTACCACTTTCCGTCATGCGACGGAGTGCACCACCCCAACCACAGGCCATATCAACGGCACCTTGGGCTAAAGCAACGGCGCCTTCGGCAGGAGCCATATCAACAATTTCTAAGCTGTCTAGCGCTACACCAAAATGTTCCATTTGCTTCAAGAAACCATAATGCGCAGCCGTACCTAGAGGTACAGATACTTTCTTTCCTGCCAGCTCACCGGCTGAATTTTTATCAATTTCATGATCTGCGTGTACAACACAGTTATCATTGTCAGAATAGGACACTGCCACATCGACTATTTGCAGGTCCTGGCCAGCTGAGGCAGCAACAACAAATGGTGGAACACCCTGAGACACTGAAATATGCACATCTCCAGAGGCCATTGCGGCGGACATGGCGGTACCAGTATCAAAAGCGACCCAATTCACTTTCATACCTAATGCTTCGTCATAGGCACCGGATACTTTAGCTGCTTGGAAAGGCATTGGCCACTCCAAAAAGTAAGCTACCGTAAGTTCATCAGCAGCTGTGGCAGTTGAGGCGCCGGCCATCATTGCCGTGGCTACGGCTAAGCTACTTGCGATTGACTTTAACTTCATTTTAGTTCTCCTAGATAATTATGATTTTTATAATTGAAAAAACCAAGAGCACACACTGCAAAACAGTGAGGACTACCCTTTATTAATGGACAGTTGTTGCAATATACACATAGGCACAGAACAAAACAAAGCCAGATTGGCATTCTCAATAGGGCCAATAAAAACGTACTTAAAAATAATCTATATGTATGATTTAGCGCTCTTGATGAAAACGAGAATAGACCTATTTTATAATTCACGCAAGCTACATTGTTAAATGCTTTAAATTGATTTTTATGCGATTTATCAAGCTCATGGTGGCTATGAGGGGTACTTCTATACACGATTTCTGGTGCAGGTTTAGGCACCAAAGGCCAGTGCGTCTGCTATAGCAAGAGTCGCTAAAATCATCAATAAGAAGATTGCAATGCGGCGCTTAGTGGGCTCTTTAAGACGATCGAAAGAGTTAAACCCAATATGATTGGCTAGCAACATGACTGGTAATACAGTGATTGCCAAAATAAACGTTTGGACGTGCAAAAAACCTTGCTGAGCAAACCAAACTAGGCCGTAGGTATCGATAATTAAAAAAAATACAATTAAGGCCGCTCGCATAGCTACCAAACTGATGCTAGAGGATAGGATGTAAACAGCTATGACTGAACCACCAATGCTAGCCAAGCCATTTGCCAAACCAGAAAGTAGCCCCACCCCTAACAACCAAGATTTATGGTCAGCGGACTTTAGCCGCCAACGGTAGAGTAAAGCGACAGCTGCCACTAATATGGCGGTGCCAGCAATGCCACGGACAAGCTCCGGTTGCCATATGGCGATAGCCATGATACCTATTGGGGTGCCAATAAAAGAACCCAAAGACAAATACCATAACCATCGCCATGGCACTTGCGACCAGACTTTGGTTATCAGGTGCAGACTAGCACTGCACTCTAAGACAAACATGAGTGGCACAATAGCTATAGGAGGAAGGATTGGGGACAGTGCAAAGAAACACAAGGCAGAAAAGCCAAAGCCGCTCAGGCCACGTATAAAACCCGCAGCTATTACGACAAAGAATAAATAAAGCCAATGCCAAGTTGAAGTAAAGATCTCAGCATAGGTTTGTACTAAGCTTGCGATCACACTTTTTGTTGCCCATGGAATAGGCGCACAACATGGCGCGCTTCAGCAAAAAATAACCAACGTTCGATCAGCAAACCAGCCATCATTACCAACCACGCCCCCAACAAGGTCATACTCGTTGGTATCCAGTACAGGACACTCAGGGGGATGACAAAGGTTGCTATAAACATGACCCAACGTAAGCGCACTAATTTAACTTGTTCTACGTCAAACATGAATTCCTTATTGAGAAAACTCGGTGCAGAATGGCCAGCGTCAAGCAAACTAACACGATGTTGGGTAAATCCAGTGGCACTTTGAATACTGCTAGTAGCTGGTAGCCTGAACCAGACAAAATAACCAAGCTTGACGGACGCCGTCACGGCAACAATTAAAGCCAGGGAGTGATTGAAGTTTGCTATGTCTAAACCGTTCCAGGTAAGCATTATGGCCCAAGCCAAACCGCCACTCATGATAGCGAATAGCAGATATAAGGTTGGCACTAGGGGTGTGTGCCACTGAGGAATGGTCTTTAAACTGGCATAAATCATAGAAGTAACAAAAACGATGACTAAGCAAAGTAATAAACACAAACCCGACCACAAGCCTATATAGGGCCAGCCAAAGTATAAGCCTGCAGCATACATTGTTGCTACCGGATAAAGCACAATAGCGAATACCGCTTCACGCGATAACCAGGATGTTCTAAAACCGCTAAATGAGCGCCAAGCGTTCTTACGATTGGCCAAATGCCAAGTCGACGCTGACAGGCCAACACTGATTAACACCATAGCCGTAATACCTATGGTAATCTTCGCCATGATAGACAAAGGCCAAAGTGCGAACAACTCATTAGCACTCAACCAGCCTAACAATCCATAACCTGCGCCAGAGGTAATGGTGAAAATCAATACAGAAAATGCGGGATGCATACTAATAGCCTCTTCTAATTACGTCTAGCGTTTGATTATGCGGTTAACAATATGTTTCACCTTGCCTAGCACGCTACCACCTTGCTCTTGCTGTATAGGGTTGCGTGGTGGTAAATAGGTGTTCACTGGGTTGTAACCAAGCTCTGGCATTAATTGCTTGCCTCCGCGCTGACGATTGAGTTTAGACACATCTGAATCTGGATCATCGTAGTCACCGAAGACGCGGGATTGAGTTGGGCAGGTTATTACGCAGGCAGGTTGGCGTTCGTTTTCTGGTAGCTGCTGGTCATAAATACGATCTATACAAAGAGTGCACTTTTTCATGGTGCCCGAGCCTGGGTCTAGCTCTCGGGCACCATATGGGCAGGCCCAAGAACAGAGATTGCAACCCATACAACGATCTTGATCAATGAGTACAATACCGTCTTCGCTACGCTTGTAGGAAGCGCCGGTTGGGCACACGGTCACACATGCTGCGTCTTCACAATGCATACAGGACAATGGCATATTGACTGTCTTACTATGCGGACTGGCATCGATCTCAAAGGTACGAATTCGATTAAGCCAAGCACCGTCAGGATCCTTACCATAAGGATTTTCGTCCGTTAAAGGGCCAATGGCACCCGAGGTATTCCATTGTTTACAAGCTGTCGCACAAGCATGGCAACCTACACAAGTATCTAGATCAATCGCTAAACCTAATTTCACTATTCTGGCCTCACTTGGATTGCTTGCTGTTGCCAAGGACTTGGGCCCAGGAACGCTTGAGATTAACGTTTTTATGGCTAGCATAACCTTGCTTCATGGGTGAAGGAGAAAAGCTAGGCAAGGGTTTTACGCTATCAAATTGAGGCCAGCTCCCAGTTTCTCCTGCCGCAGCTGGGCGAATCTTCACCTTAAGGTCATACCAAGCTGCTTGACCCGTAATTGGATCAGAATTGGTCATGCGTTGCTGACTGCCGCTAGGTGGCAATAATTCATTGATCAAATGATTCATCAAGAAGCCTTGTTTGGCTTCATTGGCATCCTCACTTAAGCCCCATGCACCACCTTGCTTAGCGATGGCGTTCCATGTCCAAACGGTATCTGGATTAACGCCTTCCATATGTTTAACTTGTACTCGAATTTTGCCTGTGCGTGATTCGACCCAAGCCCAGTCAAAGTCTTTAATGCCCAAATCCAGTGCTTTTTGACGGTGCATATAAAGATAGTTCTGGGACATGATTTGGCGCAACCACGCATTTTGCGAATCCCATGAGTGATACATGAACATAGGCCGTTGATTAACAGCAAAAAACGGATAATCTTGCGTATCTTCAGGTTGTTGCTCTAAAGGACGGTAGTAGAACGGCAAGGGGTCAAAGTAGGTAGCTAGACGTTCCTTGTGGTGTTGTTCCGTTGGTTGTGGTCCATCATATAGTCCTTGCCCAGCCAAACGGAATTTTTGTAAAGTCTCCGAGTACAACTCAATAACAATCTGTTCTGTGCTACCTACCCAGGCGGCTTCCTTAGCCAAATTCAGATAATCCAAGTTGGCATGACGCATGTAACGCTGGTTGGGTGCTAGTTCGTGTTTATAAAAGCACTCATTTTCCTCATAAGCTTGCCATTGCTTAGGATTGGGGGCACCGCGCAGATGTTGGTCGCCATTTTCTCCTCGCCAACCAGCAAGAAAGCCAATACCAGGCGCTCTTTCGAAATTAACGATAAAGTCCTTATACCCCTTATACTTGGGCTGCCCTTCTGCGGTGGTGAAGGCTGGCAACTGCAGTCGAGAAGCCAACTCTACCATCACCTCCTGCCAACTACGGACGTCTCGGTCAGGCGCAATGACAGGTGAACGAATGGCATCGCAGGCCGCATCCGGCTCGGAAATAGGTCGGTCCAACATGGAAATGGTGTCGTAACGCTCCAAATAGGTCGTATCGGGCAACACCAAATCAGAAAAGGCCACTGTTTCTGAGTTAAACGCATCACAGGTAACAATAAAGGGAATCTTATAATTGCCCTGCTCGTCCTTGGCCCGCAGCATGTCCATGGTTTGGGCCGTATTCATGCTGGAGTTCCACGCCATGTTAGCCATGAATAGCATTAACGTATCAATTGGGTATGGGTCACCCGCTACGGCATTGCTGATCACCATATGCATTAGGCCATGGGCAGCTATGGGCGCATCCCAAGAATAGGCCTTGTCGATACGACGAGGTTGGCCTTGATCATCAATCAACAGGTCTTCAGGACAATTTGGAAAGCCTAATGGCGCCGACTCAAGAGGTGTATTGGGGGTGTTCCCCTTAGCGGGCTTTATTGGTGGCACTATGTGTTTAGGGAATGGTGGCTTAGCCAGGTGGCCACCTGGGCAATCGATGGTACCTAACAAGGCTTGTAATAGGTGCAAGGCTCGACAAGCCTGAAATCCATTCGAATGTGCCGATACGCCACGCATGGCATGCATAGAGACCGGGCGGCCTACAAATTGACTTTGTTTGCGCCCTGCCCAGTCAGTCCATTCAACATCAATAGTGATGGATTCTTGAAAGGCAACGTGGGCCATTTCCAAGGCAATTCGTTCGATGGTTGCCGCATCTATACCACATTCCTCAGCCGCCACTTCCGGGCTATACTGAGGGTCCATATATTTGTTGTACAAGATGCTAAAAGCCGTGCGCACAGGTGTTCCATCAGTGGCGATGTAGTCA
>JAAERS010000414.1 GCA_024230095.1 Gammaproteobacteria bacterium
GCAGGAAACATGGACGATGATAAAGCGAGGTCAGGTTGGTGATCTTCAAATGCCAACGTGGGAGCGCTTTTATGCGCTCGCTGCCTAATTGCATCTGGAGATTGGTGCGTTTGTGGCTATTGATATCGTTGCGACACAACCGATAAATCTCCTTGTTTTTTGTGCATCAACAAAGCCTAGTTAAAAGGGTATCAAGTTTATGTTTATCAAACTTAATTTAAATTTAGCTTCCCCCAGTTCCCTTATCGGGCACATATATTTCATTAATATTCACATGACCCACAAGTAGTGTCATCCCTATATTTGAGCTTGCCTTTAAGGGCGAGCTTTCCATTCCGACCTTGGCTCCGCGAAAACATCAATATTTGAAATCAAAAATAAAAAGATTTTTGTATGGGAATTAAGACTTCTACACTAATAAGGTATTTGTTATGGGTACTCCAATAACGTCTAACACACTGTATACGCAAAATGTTGACCATTTTTCTCAGGCAGTTCAGGAGGCTAGGAGAGACGTAAAACATGCGTTCAAACAACATGTTAGCTTACAAAATTGCATCAGAAATAATCCAGATGCCTCTTCAAAAACACATTCAAAGGCAAGGGCGGCTGAAGCTAAGCTTGCTGAAAGTCGTAGGAGGCTGTTTGAAGTAAACACAGATAGAAACCTCGCGCTTCACGAGTGCACTGAGGAAAAAGCAAAAGATGGCCCTGTTATGCGTGCGCTAAAAGGCTTGGGAACTTTACCTAGTGCACCTGTAGCTATAGGCATGAGTCTGGCTGATGCTGTCGCTTCTAGTCCATTCGGCGCAGCAGGAGTCATGTTAGCGGCGCAGGTATTAAGCGCGGCAGCCATGCCTATGCAAGCGCAGCAACAAGTGGATGCATTTAATGCGACGGCTGAAGCCATGCCTAAACCTGAGCCTATTGTTGGTGGACATAAGGTTACGCAAGGCCTTCATACTACCCCTCATGTTTACGTGAAATCTAAATCCGGCACTTGCACAGGCACAATGTTGGATAATCGCCATGTGCTCACTGCTGTTCATTGTGTGGCAGATTACCGCAGAGAAGGCGGTCGTGGCGGAATGGGTGATATGCGATTTGATAGGCTAACACCCCCCAGTGAAATTACCGTGTGTCACCCACAAGATGGAGCCGTATCCAGCTGCGGTAGCTCAAATTCCGCTAAGGTAGATAGGACTTTCGTAAGTCACGGGTATTTCAGGCCTTATTATTTTACTGACGCAGAAGGCTCCAATAAAGACAGCGATATTGCTGTGCTTCGTCTGAAAAATCCTATCCCTGGGCACACTGGAATTAACTATATTCCAAGAACAACCCAAGCGCAGCAAAAAGAGATTATGGCCAGTTGTTCGCACACCCCCAAAGAACAAAATTCTATCTCTTTCACGGCGCAAGGCTATGGCCTGACAGAATCAGGCAAAGCTTCAGGGTGTCTCAAGGAAGCGAGTGTGCAATGTACGCAAATTAATAGCGGGTTGGTTAATACAAAGGGTATTGATGGGCAAATTAATGGAGGGGATTCCGGTGGATCTTTGGTGGCGCATAATACAGCTGAAGGAGATGTAATCATTGGTACTGTAGCCACAAGTGATGCGGGGCTAAGTGCAACCGCAATGGCGGATTACGTTGATGTAACACGCCATAACGAGTGGATTGATGACGTAGTAGGCTTTCAGCCAGCAGGAGAGGATGTACGCGCTACGGGATGTATTGAGGTGGTTGAAGGATTTAAATGGCCGCACGCATCAACACAACGCGTCGTGTTAAAAAATACTTGTCCTCAAGCATTGGATGCGGAAGTATATGTGGGAAGAAGTAAAGATGCCCCTAAAGACAGGGCGCACAAGTCATTCCCTATGCAAGGTGGTGAAATGAAACAGTTCTTTAAGCCCAAGAATAAGCCAGTAGTCGTGGTTGAAAAAGAAGCTGATGATGGAAAAGGGATTATCACAGAAGAATAAACATCTGCCTGAGTATGTTGCCCACAGAACCAACTGCACATAATGGTCATTATGTTAAACAGCCAATTTTGCTGTTAAAAATGAACATTAGAACGAATAAAACGCCTCAAGTGGGCGTTTTTTTGTCTTTGTCGAAAGAGAACTGACGGTTTTAGTGCTGAAAGTTTGTGACAGGGTTTGAC
>JAAERS010000415.1 GCA_024230095.1 Gammaproteobacteria bacterium
CGCAGTTACCTCCGGGTTGGTTGATCCAGACGTGGCTCCGTTAGCTAGGACCTCGGCCCATGTATCGACCGTGCCAACCTGTGAATCAACGTAAGCTTTAATAGATTGCTGAGTAGCCAGTTTAGTCGGGCTGTTTGAAGACATGTCGTCTTCGTCTTTGATGCCCGTAACGGTTGCACCGTCACCAGCAATGTTAAGGCTAGTGTTTGCCGTAACAGTAGTACCTGTAATCGCAGCAGCACTTGATCCGCCAATAACCGCACCGTCAACAGTACCGCCGTTAATGTCGGCTGTACCCGCGGTAAGAGTAGGCGTGGTGATTTCAGTAGCACGTAATTTGGTAAAAACGTCTGTAACAGTAGCAGCACTTGCGCCGCCACCATCAAACTTGACCACCATGTCAACACCCGCAGGGACTTCTAAGTCACGCGCAGCGTTGTAAGTGCCTTGGAAAAGAATAACAGACTGACTACCTGCCAGACTGTTTCTTACAAAAACTATTTTTTCAGCGTCATTTGGGTCAAGCTGCACATACGCAGAGCCACCCAAATCGCTAGAACTGTAAAACTCTAACCACTTATTGCGCCCGTCTGAGGTCGCACCGTTAGTGATTTGAAGTGAATTTGGAGAACCGGAGGAACCCGCGCTAGTAAGCGTAACACGCTCTGCGCCGTTGATTGCTTGGTCCAGAATGTCGAAATTGACGTTTGTAGTATCGCCCCATGTACCCGACTGCTCACCAGTAGCCGGTTTTTCAATACCGAGGTTAACTGTATAGGTACTTGGCATCTAATTTATCCTCACGCTGCTATTTGCGTCCAATTTGCGCTCTGGGCTGGTTCTTCCTCCGACCATGATGGCGACTGGTTAACATTAATCTCACTATAACCCGGATTTTGATCCGGGACAATGTTTGAGTAAACCAGTACGTTACCAACACTACCTGTTGCGCTGACTCCTATTACATTTACTATAGCGTCACTTTCTACGGTGACACTTCCTACTTGACCTGTTCCGCTAACTCCGCCGACGTTAATAGTCTGACCAGTCCTTATCGAAACTGATCCAACGGTGCCTGTCGCAGACAAGCCTGTTACTGGTACGTTGCCCTTACCACTAACCGTGGCAGTGCCTACTACACCAGTAGCTTCAAGACCTGTTGGGAATACATTGGCTTTTGCAACAACTGTTACGGAACCAACAGCCCCAGTGGCCTCTAATCCTGTGACAGGTACAATCGCGCCAGCTTCGACGCTTACGGAGCCTACCGCTCCTGTTCCTGACACACCCGTAACGTTTACGTTTGCATCTGCGGTAACCGTAACGGAGCCTACTGCTCCTGTTCCGGCTAATCCGGTAACTGGGACATTCGCATCGCCAGTGATGGCAACCGAACCGACTTGGCC
>JAAERS010000416.1 GCA_024230095.1 Gammaproteobacteria bacterium
ACATAGCGATAGGCCCCCCGTCCCGTACCATGACGGCCAACTAGTGCCATTTCCTGTTGCAGAATATACGAAGCTTCTGGATCAGCGGCTTGACGCACCTGATAGGGGTAATGTGCCAATAGCTCACCATTGGCATGGGTCACGTCTCGGACGATGCTCAAAGGGGTATAAAAACCATTGCTGGCTATACTTTGGTACACCTGATTAACTTTCAGGGGTGACATTTCCAAAGCCCCTAACAAGCGACTAGGGTAAGCCTGCCATTGTTGGTTGGCTCCCAGTTTAGATAACTGATCCAACACCTTCTCCACACCCAAGCTCATACCCAAGCGAACATTGGCAATGTTATAAGATTTAACCAGCGCTTCGTACATGGGCACCACTCCATGGGACTTACCGTCATAATTGCCAGGCTGCCATTGACTGCCATCGGCTTGAGGCACACTCAAGGGAGAGTCATCAAGGGGGCTGAGCAAATGAAAACGGCCACTGCTTAGGGCAGTTAGATGAATGACTGGTTTCAACAAAGAGCCAACTTGACGACTGGCATCCAAAGCCCAATTATGACCGGCATAACCGGCATCTTTATCACCTACCACCGCCAAGACTTCACTATTATCTCGTTGCGATAGCACCAAGGCAGCTTGCAATTTGGGTAGTTCACCAAAACGCTGAGTTAGGTTAGCCATGCTATCTTGCATGGCCAGATCAGCTTGCTGTTGTGCCCAAGGATCAATGGTGGTGAACACCCGCAGACCTTGGCTATTCAGATCATTGCTCTTGTAGGCTTTTTGTAATTGCTGGCGCACCAAGTCCATATAAGCCGGATAGCGACTGTACTGAGCGACTTGGCTAAGCTGAAGTGGTTTATCCTGATAAATTTGTCGCTGCGCCTGGGAAATCAACCCCCGCTCGGCCAACACCTTGAGCACCAAATCACGACGTTGTTTGGCACGTTGGGGAAAGCGTTTGGGATTATAATATGACGGGCCCTTTATCAAGCCTACCAAGAGGGCCGTCTGATGCAGTTGCAACTCTTTCAGAGGCTGGCCGAAATAATACCAGCTGCCCAAGCCAAAACCGTGAATGGCACGTTTACCTTGTTGCCCCAAAAACACTTGATTAAGGTAAACTTCCAATATTTCATCTTTACTGTAGTGGTTATTAAGTAACAAAGCCATCGGCGCCTCTTGCAACTTTCGCCACAGGGTTTGCTGGTCACTAAGGTAGAAATTTTTCACCAACTGCTGGGTCAAGGTACTGCCACCTTGTACCACCCGTCCCGCCTTAACATTAGCATACATAGCACGAGCAATGCCTGTTGGTGAAACACCCAAGTGTTGGTAATAACCACGATCTTCAACCGCCAATAGGGTTTCAATAAATCCGTTCGGCAAGTCCGCTAACTGAACCAACTCTCGATCTTCATTATGGGATGGATAGATACCACCAATAAGTTGGGGCTCTAAGCGCGCCAAATGCAAAGTCTGCCCTTGCTCACCTGCGATGGACAAAACGCGGTTCGCTTGCAGTTGGATATGGTACAGCTCCCCCTTTTGACTACCATCAGCAAAATGAAAACCACGGCTATAGACTTGTAATTGGTTATTTTGCAGTTGATACTGACCGGCTTGACGAACCTTCTTAACCGCCCGATAGCCAAGTTGCTGCAGTTCATAGTTTAGCTGACCTTGGGCTAATTGCTTGCCGATATAAAGCTCGAGCGGCCTGGCATATACCTTGGCAGGCAAACTCCAGC
>JAAERS010000417.1 GCA_024230095.1 Gammaproteobacteria bacterium
AGCCAAGGTACGACCGTCTTCCACATTGATGTTAGCCAACTGATTTAATGGCGTATCAGAGCCATAGTAGGACACCATAACCGAGTCCAAGATACTTGGATGCGCACGGCCTGTGCGAATTTTCTTAAAAGCCACATCCAGGGCTTCACGCGTTTTCGCCATGCGTTCGTCAGCATCATCGCGAATATCATTAATCATTGTTATCTCCAACTGTAGGCAACTTCACATTAACCAAGGTGCCTTCATGACCACCCACTACTAGATTAATCAAAGCACCTGGCTTATTCATATTGAATACCCGTACCGGCATGCCTTGATCACGACACAAGCACATGGCGGTTAGATCCATTACGCCCAACTGGCGCTCAATAGCTTCATCAAAAGTCACAAAATCGTATTTTTCTGCAGATGGATCTTTAACCGGGTCTGCGGTATACACACCATCCACTTTAGTGGCCTTTAACACGGCATCGGCTTCTATCTCAATACCCCGCAAACTGGCTGCCGAGTCCGTCGTAAAGAAAGGGTTACCCGTGCCGGCTGAGAAGATCACCACGTTACCTTGCGACAAGTAAAGCATAGCATTACGACGATCATAATGATCTACGACACCACTCATAGGAATAGCGGACATAACGCGCGTGGTAATATTAGACCGCTCTAGGGCGTCGCGCATGGCCAGTGCGTTCATTACGGTGGCCAACATACCCATGTGATCGCCGGTAACACGGTCCATGCCAGCTTCGCTTAGAGCCGCGCCGCGGAACAGGTTACCGCCCCCTATTACCAAACCAACCTGAACACCAATACCTACCAGCTGACCAATTTCTAAGGCCATGCGATCCAGAACTTTAGGATCAATTCCGAAGTTCTCGTCACCCATCAGGGCCTCACCACTAAGCTTTAACAATATACGCTTATAACGTGGCTGACGCTTATCGAACGCGGGCATATTCAATTCTCCAAATGCTACAGGTGGCTTATTCTACAAAAATTTTCGTCAAAGTGCTTCAATACTAACAGATTAATTGCACCTGCTAGAGTGATAGCATTTTTAGCAAGTTAAAAAAAAGGCGCCGATGCTATCGACGCCTTTTTTAATCAAGGGTATTACCCTTTCAACTGAGCAGCAACTTCGGCCGCAAAGTCAGTCTCTTCAACTTCGATGCCTTCACCCACTTCCAAACGCACAAAAGCTGATACTTCAGCGCCAGCCGACTTGGCCAGATCACCTACTTTTTGATCAGGGTTCTTAACGAAAGGCTGCTCAACCAGGCTGTTTTCAGCCAAGAACTTGTTGATACGGCCTACCATCATTTTCTCAATGATCGCATCTGGCTTGCCAGCCATATCTGGCTGTGCCTTGATGATCTCTTCTTCTTTGGTCAATTCATCAGCCGGCATGTCGTCACGGGTGTTAACGCGTGGGTTAACCGCCGTCACGTGCATAGCGATGTCTTTGGCCAACTCTTGGTCACCCGCTGTCATGGATACTAAAGCACCAATTTTGCTATTACTGTGAACATAGGCTCCAACGTTGGCGCCTTCCATTAGGGAAACACGACGAGGAGTGATATTTTCACCAATTTTTTGTACCAAAGCTTCGCGCTCAGCATCCAACGCAGCCGCTATAGGCGCCATGTCCGTTGCTTTAGCAGCAAAAGCCGCGTCAGCTACTTTATCAACAAAAGCCAAGAAACCCGTATCACGTGCAGCAAAGTCAGTTTCAGAGTTGACTTCAATCATAACCGCATAGGTGTTGTCATCTGCAACACGCACAGCTACAACGCCTTCAGCCGCGGTACGTCCAGCCTTTTTGGCCGCTTTCATACCACTGCTTTTACGCAAGTCTTCGATCGCTACTTCAATGTCACCGCCAGCAGCAGTCAATGCTTTTTTACAATCCATCATGCCCAAACCTGTACGGTCGCGCAGTTCTTTTACCATAGTTGCAGAAATTGCAGCCATTGTTAGATCCTCGATAATCTAAAGTTATGCTTTGGTAAGCGGGCATACGAGCCCGTTACCAGAATTCTTCTGCCCCACCGGCTTGATATGCGGGTGTCGAAAGTAGGCAGTTCTAAAAAAAGGGAGCCACGCTCCCTTTTTTACAAGGCGTAATGATTACGCTTCAGCTTCAGCCGCAGGGGCCTCAGCAGCAGGGGCTTCTTCAGCCACTTCAACAAACTCACCAGCAGCAGCACCGGCGGCAGACTGACCTGCAGCACATGCATCAGCCATAGCGTTAACATAGATCTGGATAGCACGCAAAGCGTCGTCGTTACCCGGAATCACATAGTCAATACCGTCTGGATTGCTATTGGTATCAACAATACCGATAACAGGAATGCCTAGCTTGTTGGCTTCGTTGACAGCAATACGCTCATGGTCAACATCAACCACAAACAACGCATCAGGTAGGCCGCCCATGTCCTTAATACCACCAATGGAACGCTCTAGCTTGTCCATTTCGCGCTGGCGCATTAGGCCTTCTTTCTTGGTCAACTGCTCAAAAGTACCATCTTTGGCCTGACCTTCCAGATCGCGGAAACGACGGATAGACTGACGAATCGTCTTGTAGTTGGTCAGCATACCACCCAACCAGCGGTGGTTGACGTAAGGCATGCCTACGCGCTCGGCTTGTTCTTTGATCACCTTGGCAGCTGCACGCTTGGTACCAACGAACAATACTTTGTTCTTATTGGAAGCCATTTTTTGCACAATGGACAAGGCTTCATTCAACGCAGGAACCGTTTGGTCCAGGTTGATGATATGAATTTTGTTGCGAGCACCAAAGATGTACTGACCCATTTTTGGGTTCCAGTAACGTGTTTGGTGACCGAAGTGGGCGCCGGCTTTTAGCAGGTCGCGCATTGCTACTTGAGTCATAAAATTTCCTTTACGGGTTAGGCCTCCACAAACCCTTGTCCAAGCGTACTTGAACCATGCTCCAATCAGAGTCTTTAGTAAGACCCCAACACCCAAGAACATGTGCCGGTTTGTGTGTGACGTTATATTTAATAAGCCTGCCTTCAAAAATAACTTCGAAAATTCAGGCGCGCAATTTATACCATAATAAAATCCAAAAAGAAAGCCAAACCGACATATTTGCCGCCTATAAGCGGCGACCAAACGTCATGCAAACAAGTCGTACAGCCATGGCCCGCTTCTTACGTCTTTGGCGATTTGCGTAGATGCAGCCAGTCACTATGATAGGTACCCTCTTGGTCGGTGCGCTGATAGGTGTGGGCACCAAAATAGTCACGCTGAGCCTGCAATAGATTAGCGGGCAAATAGGGCGTACGATAACTATCAAAATAGTTCAGAGCCGAGCTGAAAGCTGGCACGGCAACACCCAACTCAGTTGCCCCTATAACTATCTTGCGCCATGAGGCTTGGTGGCCGGTTACAGCATCTTTAAAATAAGGATGTAATAGCAAATTTTCCAATTGCGGATCTTCATCAAAGGCTTCCTTGATACGATCCAAAAATTGCGCTCGAATAATACAACCACCGCGCCACAAGAGCGCACAATCGCCATAATTCAATGGCCACTGGTGTTCTTTGGCGGCTGCTTGCAATTGCACAAAACCTTGGGCATAGCTACAGATTTTGGAAGCATAAAGAGCCTGGCGCACAGCTTCAATAAAACCTGCTTTACCGCCAAATTGGTTTAGGTCCAAGGTCGTATCAGGACCAGAAAATACCTGACTAGCCCGCAACCGCTGCTGCTTTTGACCAGACAGCCCCCTTGCATAAACAGCCGCCGTCACTAGCGTGCTAGGCACCCCCAAATCAAGGGCCAACTGGCTCATCCACTTACCCGTGCCCTTGGCACCGGCACTATCAAGAATCTTGTCCAGCAAATAACCTTCGCCTTGAGGGTCTTTAACACTAAATATATCGCGACTTATCTCAATGAGATAGCTTTGCAATTCGCCATGATTCCAGCTATCAAACACATCATACAACTCATCGTTGCTAAGCCCAGCCCCTTGCTTAAGCATAACGTAGGCTTCGCATATCAGTTGCATATCGCCGTACTCAATACCGTTATGCACCATCTTCACATAGTGGCCGGCACCACGAGGCCCCACCCACTCGCAACAAGGGATATCTTCGGCTGCCCCCACCTTGGCCGCAATGGCCTGAAAAATCGGCTGCACAGCCGGCCAGGCCTCAGGGCTGCCCCCTGGCATCATGCTAGGACCAAAACGGGCACCCTCTTCCCCCCCAGAAACACCAGTACCAACATACAACAGGCCTTGGGCTTCCACCCATTTAGTGCGGCGTTCTGTATCTCGAAAATGGGTATTACCACCATCAATAATAATGTCACCCGGATCCAGCAAAGCCGCTAATTGCTCTATCACGGCATCGGCGGTGGCCGCTTGCGGGTACAGCTCATCATCCAAGGTAGGCACCGCATCACCTGACTTGATCATCAGCATGACTTTACGCGGACGCTTTAGGTTAGCCACCAGATCCGACAGGCTATGGGCACCTACAATATCAAATTGCTTGGCTTCATCGCCATTAACGAAAGCATCCACTTTGCTGGTGGTTCGATTATAAACACAAACCTTATAACCTTGCTCTGCCATATTCAGCACCAGATTCTGGCCCATTACAGCCAAGCCCATCAAGCCAATATCACAATCAGTCATACTCATATTTCCCTATTGTTTATCCATCTCATCACACTCACCGTAGGCCCCCAGCGCAAGCACCAAGGGGACATGCCAATGCCCACCTTTACTATCCTAAAAACACCACCTTATGCGCCTTATCAGCGGCAGATGCAGATTGTATAGAAGGGCGCAAATATACAAAAATTGGCGAGGCCATATCCAAGCACAACCTATAGTCCAAATAAATCATAAAACAGTCTAACCAATGCTGATGGGCCAGTTGAGTCCTCGACTTCAGCGGCTTTACGAAGGCATCCACCGCCCCCATTCGACCAAGCCGGTGGCAACTAGTGTACTACCGCAGAGTGTGCCGGCATTCTTGAAGCCTATCAACAATCATTATCAGTGCCACCAATCAACGTATCTTAATCATATTTTGTAGTAAGAATATCGCTACCATAATGACCAGAATACCACAGCAACTCTTGTGATGGATGTTAACGCAGGTATCATCGTATTGATGGCTAATTATAAGACTCTGCCCACCCTAACGCATTCGCATATACAGCGACCGGGAAAAAACTTTATCGGAATACTGGTCTTAACATTCCGTATTGCATACACCCATTTGCAACTTACTTATATTTTACTTTCGACTTCTAGAAAAATGTTATACGCTAACATACTAGTACTCCAGAAAACAGCAAACCGCATCTCTTTTCAGTGCGTTGTAATAAGTAAAATCAGATTGACCGGAAAGTACCGTGAAGCAAGTTGATAATACAAATGAAAAAAAAACAAAGCCCGCCCAATCGACATTACGCGATGTAGCTATGGCGGCCAATGTTAGTGAAATGACCGTATCTAGAGTACTAAGAAATACTGGCAGCGTGGCCGAAAAAACCCGTGATAAGGTGTTAAAAATCGTTGACCAGCTAGGTTTTGTACCCAATCAAATTGCTGGCTCTTTAGCAACATCAACATCCAACCTGATTGCCGTCATAATACCCTCTTTACGTAACCAAGTTTTCACTGAGGTATTGTCAGGGATCACCGACCACTTAGAGTCAAACGGCTTCAAAGCTGTTATCGGTATTTCCGAATATGATCTCGACCGAGAAGAAGCACTTATTCGATCCATGCTCTCTTGGCGGCCCTCCGGGCTGGTAGTCTCCAATATGGCGCACACACAAAGCACACGTAAAATACTTAAACAAGCAGGCATACCTGTGGTGCAAATCATGGAGATAGAACAAGATGCCGTTGATTCCTGTGTCGGTGTGGACCATGTCAAAGCGGGCGCACTGATGGCCCAGCACTTTCTACAACGGGGCTACAGACGCATTGGTTATATAGGATGCAGCAATAGAGATTTGACAGCTGCCAAACGTTTTCAGGGCTTTCGCCAAGTACTGGTAGAAAACAACATGGATGTAGAGGGTATTGTAGAATTTGACGAGCCGGTTGGCGTGCAGCGTGGCAAGAAAGGTCTGATGCGTTTGCTGTCAGACCATCCACAGCTTGATGCAGTCTATTTTCCCAACGACATTGCGGCTATTGGGGGCTATTTTCATTGTTTGGGTGCCAATATAGATGTACCGACTCAATTGGCCATTGGAGGGTTCAGTGGGTTAGAAATTGGACAGCTAATGCCAGTACCACTAACTACGGTTAAAATTAATCGCTTTGAGATAGGTAGGCTTAGTGCTGGCATCATTGTTGACCGACTTAACGACAAACACCCAAAACGAATCAATACTGTTGATATCCAACTGATCAAAGCCGAGACAACCTGAACCGCTAATTATCATAATCACCATCATTAGCGTTCAGGAAACTTATCCTCTATATCAGGAGATACCCGAATCGGCTTATTGGCACTCTCATAGGCCAGCAATAAGGCACTGTGATCGAGTCTCCCTTGACCCTTATTGACCATACCAAGATAGTTTTGCAAAACTGACACAACCAAGGGCAGGTCCAAAGCATTTGCAGAAGCCATTTTCAGGGACTCTTCCAAATCCTTAACCGAAAATTCCAGTGGGCCACCCGCAACAAAATTGCGGCTGGCCATTTTAGCACCATGAATGTTAAGAATTTTGCTTTCACAATACCCCCCCATCAGTGCTTCCCGCACTTTAGTAGCATCCACTCCAGCCGCAGCCGCTAGCATCATACCTTCAGCCACACCGCCAATAAAAATGTGAACAATAGTTTGATTAACCAGTTTGCAAACTTGCCCAGCTCCCTCTTCACCAAGATGAAATGGATTGCCCATAGTCTCCAACACTGCTCGCGCTCTTTGCAAGTTATGTTCCGAACCGCCCACCAATATCGATAAGCTTCCCTCCTGTGCACCAGAAACTCCCCCAGTTACAGGGCAATCAAGGTGAGCATATCCAGCTTCTCTAAGACGCCTATGATTAGTCCGAGCAATATCTGGCGCAACGGAGCTCAAATCAATAACAAGACAACTTTTAGGTGCCGCCGGTACTATCCCATGCTCACCAAAGTAAACGGCCTCAATAGCATCCGCACCAGCCAAACAAGTGAGTACAATATCCGCCCTGCTTACAGCATCAGCCACTGAGTCAGCGACCTTAGCACCGAGTTTTACGAGGCTCATGCTCTTTTCTGGAGTGCGATTGTGCACTGTTACCTGATAACCTGCCTGCAGTAACCGTGCAGCCATGCGGCTGCCCATCAAACCTATGCCAATAAAAGCAATGTGAGAGTTGGTATTGGTTGTGGTCATGACTATCGGCCTCTCAAGTTTAATTAATTTGCGGACACTAGTGGTAGGCCTGCATCCACCCCAATCCCTCTTCAGTAGTGCTCCGGGGGCGGTACTCGGCGCCAACAAAACCCTGCCACCCCATGATGTCTAATTCAGCTAGCAGCCAAGGGTAATTTACTTCGCCAGAGTTCGGTTCTCCTCGATCAGGAACTGCCGCAAATTGCACGTGGCCGATATGAGGCAAGGCCTGTCTTAGCCTGTTACTTAAACCCCCTTGCATAATTTGCGTATGATAACAATCAAACATTAACCGAAGGTTATTGGCGCCAACAGCCTGTATCGTGTCCAAACCTTGTTCTATAAAACTGAAATGATAGCCCGGCGCGTCATATTGGTTGATAGGCTCGATTAGAATGCCTATACCATGGGCGGCAGCCTGATTACAGGCGTACTCAAGATTCTGGCGATACGTATCTTCAGCTTCTGCAACGCCCCCGGTTTTACCTGGTACGCAATTGATGTTTCTGCACTTTATTGCTGCAGCATAAGAGATTGCTTCGTCAACATAATCACGAGCTTCTGTTTCACGACCTGGCATTGCTATCACACCAAAGTCATCGGCGCCATTGATGCCAAGGCGAGTATTGAGACTCAGCATTTCCAATCCCGTCGCCTCTAGAGCAGCCACCACACGATGTTCTGGCTCTGTATAAGGGAAATGGCACTCAACTGCTTCAAATCCCGCCTTTTTGGCAGCATATATTGCATCAGGCAAACTTAGCTCTGTCCAAAGAAAGCCCAGATTGGCAGAAAATTTAGGCATCTATCTACTCCTTCTTAATACTGGTTCAGGCACCAATAAAACGAATATAGTTAGGGGCTGGAATTTCTTTTACCTCATCCGTTAGGGTTAAGTCACCGGTAATAATATCCCGAGCAAATACCCGAATGTGACCCGAATCCTGATTAACAACCAATATGGCATTTCCGCAGGGAGTAATAGCAAAATGCCTAGGAAACTTGCCCCCAGTTGAGACTAGCCCACGGCGCTCTATACGGCCATCGGCTAACACTTTAAATATTGCGATGGAATTATCGCCGCGATTTGAAACATAGAGAAATTTTGAATCCGGCGACAACTTTATTTCAGAGACATAACTCACTTGGCTCCGGTCATCCAAGGTGGATTCATACTGCAACGGAACAAGTCGTGGTTTAACAACTCCAGATTCACTCGCATCAAGTCGTGCCACACAGACAGTATTAAACAATTCATTGGACACATAACAAATATCCAAATCTGGGTGCATGACCATATGGCGAGGACCAGAACCAGCTTCAAACTCAATATAAGTTTCACGGATCAGTTGTTTGGCACCTTTATCCCAGTAATATTGAAATACTGCGTTTTCACCCAGATCTGGTATAAACACCCAGTCTTTCCAGAAGTGTGCACAATGTGCATGGGGGCCAACCTGACGGTTGCCCCAATGATCTTCTCGATTCTCAACCTGTCGCCACTGATCTTCAGCTCGATAATACTGCTTGAAACTCTGACGGACTTTCCCTAGACGCCCCTCCTTATCAACATCAACCACATCTATAATCGCATCCCAATAATTGATCACAATGGCCACATCCTGCTCTGGGGACAAGGTCAAATAGCAAGTAGACCGCCCAGACGCTCGAAATTGATCGCAAAGGATTAATGCACCGTCTGCATCTATCGAGTAACGCAATACATCGCCTTCATTTTTGATAGTTTCCAGAATGGCGTACAGAACCTTGCCATTGCTGTGTGGTATCATTACCGCAGGATTAAGAGCTTCATATATTTCGTCCAGTTTAAGCTTGCCTGACTGACTCAGTGACATCGCATAAATGCCTTTTCCAGATACTGGAGCATAGGGTTGGTGTGCCAATACATCCATATCACTATATGTGCCCACGCAGATTTTATAATCTTGGTCCAGCATTGAAATCTCTCCATTTTTTTGGCTATTAAAGCTTGCTATCGGCGATTTTTGACATCTTTATGTTAGCGCTAACAGTAATATATTACAAGATTAAAATTAGCCTCAAAAAGTTAGTTGGACCTTCATTGATTGACGCCGATTGCTGGCCATTTCAAAAGCCTCCATCGCATTGTCCACCGCGTACACACCGGTGAGCAATGGTTGCAATGGAATACGGTTTTCATTAATTAATTGCGCTGCCCAGAAAAATTCTTCGTGAAAACGAAAGTTACCCCGCATGCTAATCTCTTTGGCCACCAACTGATTCAAAGGTAATGTCACCTCTCCCCCTAAACCAAGCAAAACCAAAGTGCCACGCGGACGCAACACCCCCACTGCTGTGCGCAAAGCCTGTTCATTACCCGAGGCCTCTATGACAACATCAAAATAGCCTTTACCACTACTGTAAGCATCTAGTGCCGACGCGTTCTTAGCCACATTGATGGTCTGATCAGCACCAACTGTGCGGGCTCGTGCTAGCGCCTCGTCAACAATATCAGTAGCTACCACTTCAAGCGCCCCATACAACTTAGCCACAGCAACAACCAGCGCACCGATAGGGCCTGTTCCTGTGACCAACAAACGCTTACCCATCAACTTGTCAACCTTATTAACAGCGGCCAAGGCCACAGCCAAAGGCTCCGCAAAAGCGGCGTATTGAGGATCCGTATCAGCATCCAGCTTGGCACATTGCGAAGCATTAACTACCAGCTCTTGACTAAAGGCCCCCTGCACATGAGGAAAGCGCATAGCACTGCCATAATAGCGCATATCCAAACACTGGTTATATATGGCGCTAGCGCAATACTCACAGTTACCACAAGGGCGGCTTGGATTAACAGCAACCAAATCTCCCAAGGCAAGATCGGTCACACCCTCTCCCAGCATGGCGACATACCCCGCCACTTCGTGCCCAAGTATCATTGGCTCACGCAGGCGAATATCACCAAATCCACCCTGATTGTAATAGTGAAGATCCGACCCACAAATACCTCCAGCAGCCACCCTAACCAATACCTGATTAGCGGCAGCCACAGGAGAAACCTGCTCTTCAATGCGGATATCTTTTGGACCATGGCAAACGATAGATTTCATTATTTCATTTTCCCGAGCTAAGAATTGTTACCGAGTCTATTGTATGAACCTTATACTCAAAGTATAATGTTAGCGCTAACATTATACAAGTAAGATAATTTATCGATGTCAGTTCGGGAGTATCAATGAATTACAACAAAATTTTTGACTTATCAGGAAAGCGAGCGCTCGTGACGGGATCAAGTCAAGGTATCGGGTTCGAGCTAGCGCGAGGCCTTGCCAGTGCTGGCGCCGAAGTCATTATCAATGGAAGAAATGATCAGCGACTTCAATCTGCCGCACAAAAGCTACGTAAGGAAGGTGCCACCGTACATGTGCTTGGATTTGATGTCACTCAAGCCGACCAAGTAACACTTGCTGTGGATGGCTTTGAGTCTGCTACTGGCTCTATTGATATCTTGATTAATAATGCTGGAATGCAGTTTCGCGCACCTTTAGAGGACTTTCCCGTAGAACAATTTGATGCCATGATGCAACTGAACATATACTCGGTATTCTTTGTGGGTCAAGCCGTTGCCAAGCACATGCTAAAAAGAGGTGCCGGCAAAATATTAAATATTTGTTCCGTGCAGACAGCCCTTGCTCGCCCATCCATCGCCCCTTACACGGCGTCTAAGGGCGCTGTTGCTAATCTGACCAAAGGCATGGCTACAGATTGGGCTAAGCACGGGTTGCAAGTCAATGGTTTGGCTCCGGGGTATTTTAAAACGGAGCTTACGTCAGCCTTGGTTTCTGATAAAGAGTTTACCGCATGGCTCAGTGCCCGCACTCCAGCAGGCCGCTGGGGTGACGTCAGTGAATTAATGGGGGCCGGTATATTTCTTTGTTCAGAAGCATCAAGTTTTATCAATGGACACATATTATATGTTGACGGCGGAATTACCAGTTCACTTTGATCAACAACCTTTGACTAGTGTTATGGGGGTTTCCGGTTCCGGCAAATCCACCCTTGGCATAGCTTTGGCCCAGCATCTGCATCTGCCATTTCTTGATGCTGATGACTTTCACCCTGCGGCTAACGTCGATAAGATGTCTCGCGCCATCCCTTTAACTGATGAGGATCGCTGGCCCTGGTTACTATCTCTGTGCCAAGCCGTAAACCAAGAAGTCAGAACTGCAGGAGGTGCAGTGGCAACCTGTTCTGCCCTAAAACGCCGTTATCGGGATTTTATCCGCACTCACATCAAACACCCATTGGTGTTTGTTCTACTCGATGGCACGCGTGAAACCTTGCTCAAACGTATGCAACAGCGCAACGATCATTATATGCCACCCAGCCTGCTCGACAGTCAGTTGACTGACCTTGAACGACCAGATGCTGATGAACCGGCCCTGACATTTTCAATAGCCAAAGGTGTCGATGAATTGAGCAAAGAAATAGTATCCAGACTCATTCAGTGACAAGCAGCATTAGCCCTTTACCGCACCCGCAGTCATACCGGTTATAATCTGGCGTGACGCAAACAGGGTAAAGATTATAGGCGGTATGGCCAGCAACATGCCGGTAGCCATAATAACGCCCCATTCTATATTAAACTCAGACATGTTGTTAACAATCAGTATAGGCACAGTCTTGGTGTCTCTGTCCGACAATGCCGAAGCCAACAGGTACTCATTCCAAGCTATACGAAAGGTGAAAATGGCTGCCGCTGCCAAACCTGGTTTAATCAAAGGCAATACTATTTTGAAGAACACTTGAAACGAGCCAGCCCCATCCATACGGGCCGCTTCCTCAAGTTGCCGTGGCACTTGCACAATAAAGCTTTGCAAAATCCAAATCACAAACGGCAGGTTCATTGCTATATAGATCAGAATAATGCCAGAATGCGTACCCGCTAAACATACATCACCGCGACCACCAAAAGTATCACGGATCATTTCTCCAAACCAAGTTGCTTTATCGATGCAAAATTCATTGTTCCATAAACCGAAAACTGGCACCAACAACACAGCCGGAGGAACCATCCGCACCATCAGCGTTGTGCCAGAAACAGTATCGCGCCCCATAAATCGAAATCTCACCAACGCATAAGCTGCCATACAGCCGATAATCAAAGTCAACACGGTGGAGACAAGTGCAATTATCAGTGAATTAATAAATGCACCACCAAATTTTAAAGCACAGTAATCTAAGTGGTCTATTTCGTAGGGCAATATATCGCACAGTGCCGTTTCGTAGTTTTGAATGGTCGGCAGAAAAAGCAGACCTGACGTACCAGATATGATATCTACGTCCAATTTCAATGAATTGGCCAGCATCAAGACGATAGGCCCAACAGACATCAAAACCAAGACTACTAGCAAGGCATAAAATGCCGGCTGCTGGCGGCCTTTATTATGGTGACTAGTATTCATATCAGCTTCCATCTCCATCTATCAATACTTTAACTCTAGCTTTCTTAAGTTCCTGTATCTTGTTGTAGGCCAACATAGCTATGGTCAGTATTAATAGCAGCATTAACAGATAATTCGACATCGCCGCTGCAACACCGAGCTCACGAAACTCCGTCGCCGTGCGGGAAATACGTAAAGCCAGAATTTCGGTAGATAAACCAGGTCCACCTTCCGTCATAACCAAGATAACCTCCAGCACCTTAAACGCATCAATCAGACGCAATAAGCAGGTGACGATTAACACCGGCATCATCAGTGGTAACTTGATATAAATGATCTGCTGCCAGCCACTGGCACCATCAATGCGAGCAGCTTCCAAAGCCGAGCGTGGCAACGACTGCAAAGCAGCAAGAGCGAGAATAAATATAAAAGGGGTCCATTGCCAAATATCAGCAATAATTACCGACATTAATGCATGCTTTCCAAGCCAGTCAACAGACCCCAAGCCGATGCTTTCAAGCGTCTGATTAAATATGCCAATACTCGGATGATACATATATCGCCAAATTAAGCCGACCACTACCGGGGCGATCATCATGGGCAGAATAAAAAGGGTGCGCAACACTGACATACCACGCAGGCTGCGATCAAGTAACAAAGCTAGGCCAACACCAATCAACATTTCTAGAGCCACTACAGAGAAGGCAAACTTTAAAGTGACGATGAGGCTTTCATGGAAATTCGGGTCATGCCACAAAGTAATATAGTTAGTAAAACCCGCGAATTCGGCTTCACCAATTGCCTGACTCGGATCCCACGCACGAAAGCTTCCGAACACCATGTACATCAAGGGATATAACAAAGCAATTGCCATGACGACGACAGCTGGTGCTAAGAAGACATAGGGGGTCAGTCGGTTGATGGTCGAATAACTCATTGGTAAGCGTTCACAAATAGAATGATTAATTAACCACCGCTATGCTGATCATTAGACCAGCATAGCGGCACCTTGCCAAACAAGAGGTTCCGGACAAAGCTCAAGCCTCTCAGAGACCTTAGCAGGTTACTGCCAGGTATAATACCCAGCGTCTTCCATAACCTTACGGGTTCTCTCGGCAACACCATCAAGTGCTTGCTTTGTATCCAATCCCTCTGTCAACACCTTTGACAAGGTGGTACCAAGATCAGCATTGATCTTACCCCAAACAGGGATAATAGGACGCCAGTCAGGATCGGCATGCTTTAAGGCTTCGCCAAAGGTCTTCATATGTGGGAACTTGGCGTTCACATCAGCATCCTGGTGAGTGGAAAAACGTGAAGGATTACCACCAGCCATTGCTACCAGCTTGTCCCCTTTCTTGGACGTTAACCATTGCATTAACAGGAACGCGGCTTCCTTGTTTTGGGCGTTCTTAGGAATGCCGATACCGAAGCCACCAGTCTGGCTACCTCTACGTACACCCATTGGATGCATGGCCCAGCCGACCTTGCCAACCACTTTCGACTTTTTGGGATCGTTGATCTGGCCAGCAACAACAGTGGTATCCAGGAACATGGCTGTATCGCCGTTCAAGAACGACCCTAGTGCTTCTCCGAAGCCAAAGGTAGCGGCACCCTTGGGGCCACAGTCAACAATTGTCTTCAGTGCGTTAGCAGCTTTTACGCCAGCCGCATTATTGACAATAGGATTCCATTGATCGTCAAATACCCGACCACCTAGGGGTGCCAAATGCAACAGGAAAGCGTGACTGGCATGATGACCAGATGCCGCCCGTGAACTTAGACCACCCATGCCAGGTTCCAGGTTGGGAATCTGACAGGCAACATCCAGCAATTCGTCATAGTTGGATGGTACCTTCAGGCCATGCTTGGCAAAAATATCCTTGCGATATCCAAGTACTGATGTTTCTGAACCATAAGGAATACCGAACAGTGATCCAGTCTTACCTTGTAGATAACCCTTATTGCCACCGGCAAAGCCAATGTTATAAACATAGCCGTCAATCAGATCATCAGAATCATAACTGGGATCAGCCAGTTTTGGGTTCATGAAGTAGCGGGCAAGGTTTTCCAGTTGATCAGCATAAACGTAGTCAGCCTTGGAAAATACAACATAGGCAACCAAATCATAATCACCTTCGTCCTGACCTAATTCAAGGGTCTGGCGTTCACGCATTTTCATGTAAGGCAACTGGTCAACTTCTACCTCGATCCCAGTTTCTTTGGTAAACTCCGGCAAAATTTTCATTACAGCATTGTAATGAGGATGTGCTGGAAAATTGACAACAAGCGTGGTCCCTGCATACGGATCGTAGGGACCAGCGAGTGCCTGGCCAGCGTACATCAATGATGCCACCGCCGCCATGCCAATTAATTTTAATGGCTTATACATAGTTTCCTCCGGTTGTTTTTATTAAACGGGTTGCTTCAACATCAACGAGCCTTGGAATAGCACACTCGTTAGATGGGTTGAATAAGTGTAGGTCCTCAAGGGCCATACTAAAGGTCAACTGCTTGCCAAGGGTAATGGGGGTATCGGACTTAAGCTCCACCATCACTTTCTGATTACCGCAATGGCAAATTAGCACCGACTGAGCCCCAATATACTCAGCTATGTCGACCCGCAGGGATAAAGACGTGGTGACATCCGCATGGGGATTAAAAACCAGATCAGAAGGGCGAATACCGAGGCATATTTCCCCATCTGTATAATTAGCCAACCTCTGTAAAGTTGGCACATCACAACGCAGAGAAAAGCCATCACCGGTAAGATAGGTGAAATCGCCTTGGCTTTCGATGGTCGCATACAAAAAATTCATAGGTGGCGTACCAAGAAAACCAGCGACAAATTTGTTGACAGGATTTTTATAGAGTTCCTCAGGCGCCCCCTGCTGCTGAATGTGACCATCATGCATAACCACTATCCGGTCGGCCAGGGTCATGGCTTCAATCTGATCGTGAGTTACATAAATCATATTCTTATGCACCCGTTGCCGCATCAATGCTAATTCAGCACGCATCTGAGTGCGCAGCTTTGCATCAAGATTAGACAAAGGCTCATCAAAAAGAAAAGTACTACTATCACGAGTCAGAGCGCGACCCATTGCCACACGCTGTCGCTGCCCACCGGACAGCTCAGCTGGTTTACGGTGCAGGTATGGCGTTAAACCCAGCATATCGGCAACTTCCCGGATCCTTGCGTCAATCTCTTTACGGGGTCTTTTTTGCAGACGCAAGGCAAAAGACATGTTATTGGCCACATTCATATGCGGGTAAAGTGCATAGTCTTGAAACACCATAGCCAGATCCCGATCCTTGGGTTCAAGATGGCTAATGGGACGACCATCGATATAGATTTCACCAGCGGATACAGTTTCCAGCCCAGCAATCATTCGCAAGGTAGTAGATTTACCACAGCCGGAAGGACCGACCAGAACGGTAAACTCGGCATCACTCATTTCCAGACTAATACCGTGCAAAATCTCTATATCGCCAAAACGCTTTGTTAGGCCATCCAATTGAATATTGGGCATGAAATATATACCTAATCTAACTAATTTATATAAAATGTTAGCGTTAACATTTTATATAATACATCCTCTGAATAAATGTGCAATGATAAATATCAAACCCATTACATTTATCGCATAGAACATCAATACAAAAAATTTAAAGTTCCAACTTCTACCACTCTTATCTCAAAAAGCTTGCTAGAACAGCACCTGCCAACCTGAAAGCAACTACTACTTAGCCACGATCATCTTAAATATTTTATGAACCAGACAGTCAAAAATTTCAATCAACTAGGCAAAAATTTTACCCAGGCCTCGCAAAAGAAGTCAGAAACGCGCTTTAACTTTGTTTTATCAATCGGCTTATAACTAATATTTAATACAGTACAATGTGGTAGTGAGAAAGCGAGATCATTTTGTCGTGCATAAGCAACTGCTAGGTAGTCTATTTATCTATCAACTGAGCATACAAAAAGCCTCAGGCTTTCTGATATACTAGCCGGCAACTGAAAACTGAATACTTTTACCCCATGTCTATCATTATCAAAACCCCTGCACAAATCGAAAAAATGCGCGTTGCTGGCCGCTTGGCGGCGGAGGTGCTAGAAATGATCGAACCCCATGTAAAACCAGGGGCCACCACCAATGAAATCAACCAGATTTGTCACGATTACATCGTCAATGTACAAAAGGCGATTCCAGCACCTTTGAATTACCACGGTTTTCCGAAGTCCATTTGCACGTCGGTCAATCATGTAGTGTGCCATGGCATTCCCAACGACAAGCCACTGAAAAACGGAGATACCATCAACATTGATATCACGGTGATCAAAGATGGCTTCCATGGCGATACCAGCAAAATGTTTACCATTGGCAAAACACCGGCCCACGCTACACGCCTAATTGATGTCACCTACGAGTGCCTCATGCTGGGCATTGAACAGGTTAAACCAGGGGCTCACTTGGGCGACATTGGCGCGGTAATTCAGCAACACGCCGAAGCGCATCATTATTCCGTGGTACGGGAGTATTGCGGGCACGGCATTGGTGAGGGTTTTCATGAGGAACCACAAGTATTGCATTATGGCAATGCCGGCACTGGGGTAGCATTGAAACCTGGCATGATCTTTACCATTGAACCCATGATTAATGCTGGCAAGCGCCACGTAAAGTTGCTCAAACGAGACGGCTGGACCGTAGAAACTAACGATAAGCGTTTATCAGCGCAATTTGAACACACTATTCTGGTCACCCCCACTGGCTACGAAAACCTGACCCTTAGGAAAGAAGAACAGTAGCAGGAGATAGCGCTCTGAATCCGAAACAATATGTCACTGCCGAGCTGCGCCAAGCTATTTTCAATAGTAGCCAGCTCAGTGATGATATCGCTGCCCACCCGGGCCCCATTACGCGCGTCTTAAAACAAACGCTAGAAACGGGCACCCAACATCTAGATGATATTTTTCGAGCCCAACGTCACGATCGGGTGGTAGAACTGGTCAATGCGCGAGCTTGGTTGACTGACCGCATATTGACTCGCCTTTGGCAGCAATATCACTGGCCCGTGGGGGCGGCCTTGTTGGCTGTCGGTGGTTATGGCCGAGGCGAACTGCACCCCCACTCAGATATCGACCTATTGATACTTATCGACGATGCTGAAGACCGTGCTAGCTGGGAGGACAGTGCCCAGCAGTTTATTACTGCACTGTGGGACTTAGGCGTGGTTATTGGCAGCAGTGTACGCACCTATTCTGAATGCCAACAGCAAGCCCGGGGCGATATCACCATTGCTACCAATCTGATTGAATCACGAGTCATCACTGGCAAGGTGCCCTTGCGCAAACAGCTATTTCGCTGGCTCATGACCGATGACGCTTGGTCGGATGAAGCCTTTTACAAAGCCAGAGTCAAAGCCCAACAGGAACGTTACAAACGCACCAACGAAACCGAGTATAACCTGGAACCCAACCTAAAAAGCTCACCTGGTGGCATACGCGATATACAAACCATCACTTGGATCGGCAAGCGCCATTTTGGCCTGCGTTATATGCGCGACCTATACAAACACGACTTCATTACCGAAGAAGAGCTTGGTTTTTTTTACCGCGCCATAGAGTACTTATGGACCATACGTTATGCTCTGCATTTGCAAAACCGGCGCCCCGAAGACCGCCTATTATTCGACCAACAACGCAAACTAGCGGCGTTTTTTGACTACCAAGACAATGATCAAGCCTTAGCGGTAGAACAATTCATGCGCAAATATTACCGCGTAGCCATGCGCTTGGCAGAGCTCAACCAAACCCTGCTGCAGTTATTTGACCAAGCCATATTGCGGATCAACCTGCCTGATGTCATTGTACACGTCAATCGCCGTTTTGAGATCCGCAACGGCCTGCTGGAAGCGAAACACGATAAGGTATTTTTGCTACAACCCTTTGCCCTCATGGAGGCCTATGTCATTCTTGCCCAGCACGAAGACTGCTCGGCTGTTGGTGCCGCCACCCAGCGCCTGATTCGCCACCACCGGCCTTTAATGGA
>JAAERS010000418.1 GCA_024230095.1 Gammaproteobacteria bacterium
CCATTACGAGAATTGGGTAATACGTGGGCGGCTTGACTCATGCTTTCCTGACCGCCAGCAACAATGAGTTGGGCATCGCCACATTGAATGGCTTGGTGAGCCATGTGCACAGCTTTTAGGCCGGAGCCACAAACCTTATTAATAGTAAGAGCCGAAGTAGTCACAGGTATTCCAGCATGTATCGCGGTTTGTCGAGCTGGATTTTGGCCGCAACCAGCGCTCAGTACTTGACCCAAAATAACTTCATCAATTTGGTTAGCATCTACATTTACTTTGCTTAATAAACCTTGCAACACTTGCGTGCCGATTTGCACAGCAGATAGGCTGGCTAGGGAGCCCCCAAAACTGCCAATGGCAGAGCGCGTAGCAGCAACAATAACAGTATCCATATATATCCTATGCCCTAAAGGCGGTGAAAGTGAAGGTTGTCGATGAGCCGGGCTTGGCCCATATAGGCAGCGGCAAGAATTACCAGATCAGTATCTTCAGTTGTAGCGGGTTGCAGGTCCTGTTGACGACAGATGTTGAAGTAATCACGTTTAAAGCCTGCTTCCTCTAAACGAATTTGGGCCGCTTCTTCTAATTCGCTATAGTGACTGTTGCCATTATCTATTTGTGTACGAACATCGGCTAAACATCGGTACAAGGCGGCGGCTGTATCAAGCTGTTCGGCACTCAAGTAACCATTACGGCTGCTTAGTGCCAAGCCGCTTTCAGCACGGGCAATGGGGGCGCCAATAATTTCCACTGGTAGACATAAGTCTTCAGTTAGCTGTTTGATCACCAAAAACTGTTGAAAATCCTTTAGACCAAATACAGCATAGTCAGGCTGCACGATGCCAAATAGTTTTGTTACTACTGTGGCGACGCCGGTAAAGTGGCCTGGGCGCGAGGCACCACAGTGAATACTACTCAGGTGAGGCACCTTGACAATAGTTGAGCTGACTTGGGTGTCGGGGTACATTTCATCTACACTTGGGGCGAAGAGAACGTGACAACCGCGTTCGGCTAACTTTGACTGGTCTGCCTCAAAAGTACGTGGGTAGCCATTAAAGTCTTCCCCAGGGCCAAACTGCAAGGGGTTGACAAATATACTGGATACCACCACATCAGCATATTCATGGGCACGATCAATAAGTTGCAAATGACCCTCATGCAAATTGCCCATGGTGGGGATAAAGGCAATGCTGGCGCCATTTAAGCGGTGACGCCATAGTTCCTGTCGCAAGGCATCGATGCGGCTAATAAGTTGCATGTTATTTACTCAAAGCAGTGTTCAGGTGCAGGGAAAGACCGTTCCTTTACTTCCCTTGCGTAGGCGGCTAAGGCGCTTTGTATATCTTGCTCTTGCGCCATAAAATTTTTCAAAAAACGCATTTGCTTACCAGGGGTAATGCCTAGCATGTCGTGTAAAACCAGCACTTGGGCATCGGTGTCGGGGCCGGCACCAATACCGACCACAGGGACAGCGACCGCATCGGTAATGGCCTTGCCAACATGGCTGGGAACACACTCTAATAAAATCATACTGGCACCAGCCGCCTCTAGGGCAATGGCTTCTTCGATCATGGTTTGTGCTTCTTCGGGTGTACGGCCTTGTACACGATAACCACCAAGCTTGTTGATGGCCTGAGGCGTAAGGCCTAGGTGAGCGCACACTGGAATACCTTGTTCATAGAGCTTGGCCACCGTTTCTTGCAGCCACAGCCCGCCCTCGAGTTTGACGATTTGGGCACCAGCCTGCATTAATGCTGCTGCATTGGCCATGGCTTCTTCGGGTGTGCGGTAGGTCATAAAGGGCATGTCAGACATGATTAAGCAGTCTTGGTTGCCTGCCTTTACGCACTGGGTGTGATACACCATATCTTTGATGCTAACCGGCAAGGTCGAGTCGAACCCCTGTAATACCATCCCTAGGGAGTCGCCAACCAAGATCATGTCTACCCCAGCTTCATTGATGCGATGGGTAAAGGTTGCATCGTAGCTAGTGAGCATGGAGATTTTCTCGCCATTCTGTTTCATGGTGGAGATTGTGTGCAATGTTTTTTGCGCCATGGTACAGGTTCCTAGTTTGGGTGGTTATTATAGGGGTAGTTTGGTCAGATCAGCCAATGGGCAATTGTCTAACAATTGTTGCAAAACAGTGCCGTCGGGTAGCTTTAATTGGGGACTGATCTCGGCTAAAGGATAAAGTACGAAATTGCGTTCATGCATGCCAATGTGTGGTACTTGTAAACGCGGGTGGTCAATGTGCTGGTCGGCATATACTACAATATCTAAATCCAGAGTGCGGGGGCCCCAACGTTGTTCACGGACGCGTTGATGATCTTGCTCCAACTGCTGAAGTGAATCTAATAAGGTAATGGGGGCAAGCTGGGTTTCTATCTGGGCCACAGCGTTGATATAGTTTGGCTGGTCTTGAGGCCCCATGGGTTTGCTGCCATAAAGGCTGGAGGCGGCTACTAAACGGGACAGGGGTAACTGTTTGACCTCGTCGATAGCCCGCTGAACGTGGTCAATGGGGTTGTCGAGGTTGCTGCCAATGCCAATGTAGGCCATGCACTTCATGCCTGCTGGCCTGAGCTGGAAGAGTCATCTTGAGCGGCCGACTTGCCCGGTTTGCGTTTGCGCTTGGGGCGGGGTGCTTTGCCTAATTCCTTGCTCATCTCTAGGCGCTGCCCCTCACTGGCATATTGGAAGCGAGTCCACCATTCGCCCAGTCCATCAAGGGGCTCTCCCGCAGCCTCTCGAATGAGTAGGAAGTCATACCCAGCACGGAAGCGTTTGTTGTCCAGTAGCTGTTCGCCTCGATTGCCATGGCGGCGAGGTAAGCGCAATTGCATGTCCCAGATTTCTTTCATGGGTGTGCTGCAGCGGCGTGGAATAGACGTGCTTTTTATCTGTTCCTGAATGATGTCCTGAGCTGCTTGGTGCAGGGCTGGAACAGGTGGCATATTGCGAATTTTCGCCACACGAGATTGCAGTGGGTGCCATAATAATGCGGCTAGTAAAAAGGCTGGAGTGACGCTTTTACCGTGACTTATGCGCTCGTCAGAATTCCGTAGGGCTCGAATGACAAAAGTTTCGACCAGCTGGTTTTCAGTCTGGTCAGCGTCTATGGCTGCCTGTGTTTGCGGGAATAGATAGCGGAATAGGTTGTAGTCCTGCAGTAGTTCATAGGTGGCCTCACCTTGACCGGCTAAAAATAGCTTGAGAACTTCCTCGAACATACGTGCCGCAGGGATTGGTTCAAGCAGGTGGCCCAAGTCATCGATTGGGTCACCGGTTTCAGTGGCAATGTCAAAATCTAGTTTTGCGGCAAAGCGAATGGCGCGTAACATACGCACAGGGTCTTCACGATAGCGTTCGTAGGGGTCTCCAATCATGCGAATAGTGCGGTTTTGGATATCATGTAAACCATTGGCAAAATCGTGAATGGTAAAGCCATCAATGTTGTAATACATGGCATTGATGGTGAAATCCCGGCGCAAAGCATCTTCGTCTACCGTGCCATAGACGTTGTCACGGGTAAGCATGCCTGAGGCAGCTTGGCGAGCCTGATTATCACTATTGTCACTAGTATGGTTGGCCCGAAAGGTGGCCACTTCAATAATCTCACGGCCAAAGCGCACGTGGACTAAGCGGAAGCGGCGGCCAATAAGAATGGAATTGCGAAATAGCTTATGCACCTGTTCTGGATGGGCATTGGTAGCGATGTCAAAATCTTTAGGTTGGCCACCTAATAGCAAATCTCGGACGCCGCCGCCAACCAGGTATGCCTGGTAGCCAGCATCCTTAAGACGGTATAGGACCTTGAGGGCACTATCACTGATATCACGGCGACTGATGGCATGCTGATCACGCCCGATGACAAGTGCGCCGTTAGCGAAGTCGTGGCTGCCTGCGGGGCTATCATTGCCACGTACTTTATTAATTAATTTGTTAATAAAACCCATAGTTTTATCGACCACAAACCTTGCATTAAGCGAAAGGCGTTATTCTAGCACGACCTTGGCTTATGAGTCAGGAGCGATTTGCGCTTTAAAACGCGATAGGGTCTTGTCTGTGGCATGGAATGAGAGTGCGATTCCAATTTTGTGTTGCCCAGCTCAATTGGTCAACTACGGGTGCGGCCACAAGTTCAGCTGGTAGCGCTTGCCCTAGGCGCTGTATAGCTTGGCTCATAAGGGCTGGAGCCGCTTCGGTGGTAATGGCTTGGGCAAAATTTTGTTTGCTTAGCTTTTGGCCTTGATCATTCATTATTAGGGGTATGTGACCGTAGGTGGGGGTTGGTAAATTCAAGCCCTGCTGCAAGAAAATTTGGCGTGGCGTTTGCTGGTACAAATCGGCGCCACGAATGACATGGGTGATACCTTGCAGGGCGTCATCAACGACAACGGCAAGTTGGTAGGCAAAAAGGCTATCCTTGCGGCGTAATATAAAATCACCTACTGCTTGAGCCAGATTTTCTTTATAGGTCGGCATAATAAGGTCGTCAAAACCTATTTCTAGATCGGGTGCTTGGATGCGGTAAGAGCAAGCCCCTTTGACTGGTGCACCAAGCTGGTGTCGGCAGGTGCCGGGGTAGGTGGTGTGAGCTTGCAACTGGCTGCGGCTGCAGGAGCAAAAAAACAACCGCTGTTGTTGCTGTAGTTGCTTTAGGGCTGATATATAGTGTGTTGTTTGTTGGCTCTGATAGCAAATGTTGCCATCCCAATGCAAGCCATAATCGTCTAGAGTCTGGAGAATGCTATCGCTGGCGCCCGCTTGGCAGCGAGGCGGGTCAATATCTTCGATGCGCACTAGCCACTGCCCCTGATGGGCGCGTGCATCAAGGTAGCTGGCCAAGGCTGCCACTAAAGAGCCAAAGTGCAGTGGCCCACTAGGAGTAGGCGCAAAACGTCCGATGTAACCGCAACCTCTTGGTGGCTCCGGGATGGTTAGGCCCAACAAGGCTTATTTGCCGAGTTGCTTCTCTTTGATTTCGGCTAGGGTTTTGCAGTCGATACAAAGGGTTGCAGTAGGACGTGCTTCTAATCGACGAATGCCGATTTCAACACCGCAGGCTTCGCAGAAACCATAGTCCTCGTTTTCGATCATTTCCAAAGTGTCATTGATTTTCTTGGTTAGCTTGCGCTCGCGGTCGCGCGCGCGCAACTCCAAGGAAAATTCTTCTTCTTGGCTAGCGCGATCGTTGGGGTCTGCAAAGTTAGCACCGTCTTCCTTTAGGTGATTAACAGTACGATCAACTTCTTCAGCCAAATCCTGCTTCCAAGCTTCTAAAATGTGTTTGAAATGATCACTTTGAGCCGTGTTCATGTACTCTTCGCCAGCCTTTATTTTGTATGGCGTGAAGTGCTTTAGTAGGGAATCGTGATTATCTGCCATGGCATTCTACACTTTATCTATATCTATACAGGCGATCTTGTGGCAGTAGATTTAGGGTTCTACAGCAAGTCTACCCGGTTGCGGTTAAATTTTAAGGGCGCCTAAACTACCAGATTTTGTGGCGTTTGGCTAGCCGGTGCAATGCTTCTTTGGTAATCGGTGTAGGTAAAACACTTTTTCTTTTGTTCTGGAGGCGTATGCCTGATTCTAGACTACCCTTTTTCACTGTAAAATGGCAAACATCTAATCACCATAAGGGTAAAATATGGAATTTGCGCTGCCATTACAAGAAGCTGTGTTAAGTAAGCGTTATAAACGCTTTTTGGCTGACCTAATAACCACCAATGGCGACCTACTCACCGCCCATTGCCCCAATACGGGTTCCATGGCAGCCTGTGCTGAAGTGGGTAGTCGTGTTTGGTACTGGGATTCGGGAAATAATCAGCGTAAATACCCCTGTACTTGGGAGTTGGTAGAGGTCGCTAATAAATATTTGGCTTGCGTTAATACCCAACGTGCCAATGGTTTGGTGGTGGAAGCTATAAATAATGGCGTGATTAAGGAGTTGCAGGGTTATAATGAGCTACAACAAGAAATGAAGTATGGCCACGAGGGGAGCCGTGTGGATATCCTGTTGCGTGGCAGTGGGCCAGATTGTTACGTTGAGGTCAAAAGCGTCACTTGGTGGCGTGGCAGCGGGCAAGGTGAGTTTCCCGATGCCGTGACTGAACGTGGGCGTAAGCATTTACGTGAACTAACCGCCATGGTAGAGGCAGGGCAAAGGGCGGTGTTACTTTTTTGCGTTCCACATACCGGCATTCAGCGTGTTGCGCCAGCTTGGGATAAAGACCCGCACTATGCGCAAGCTTTATTGGATGCGGCTGCGGCAGGCGTTGAAGTGTATGCTTATGGCGCTAATATTGATATCCAGGGTATGGCTTTGTGCCGGATCTTAGAGGTTGGTTTGGCGCGGCCAACCAAGTAATAAAATATCACCTTCTTGTTCGGCTACGGCAATGCTGGTGAGTTGTTGGTGAATACAGGGGCCAGTGATACAGGTTCCCGAAGCGATGGAAAAGATGGCCTTATGATGCTCACATTGTAAGAACAATCCATCGTCATCGAGAAAATTAGGCCCGTTGCTTAGGGCCTTGTGCCGGTGGGGGCAGCGGTTTAGATAAGCATACACCTGTCCTTGAAAGCGAACTAATATGCCTGATTCCTGCTGGTGTTGGAACCCTAGGCTATGATTGTCCTCTAAACAAGCAGAGGGACAGATGGTCTGTGGGTAGGATGGCATGCCAAGGTCCTAGAATGAAACTTAATAAATTGATCTTAACGGTCGCATTGTTATGTTCGAGCATAACAAAAATGGAGACATAAGTGGCGAAGCAAGCAGGTAAATTTTCTTGGCCTTGGCGCTTTACATGGCAGTTATTAATTGTGTTGGCGGTTTGCACATTGGCCATGTTGGTATATTTGGATGCTCAGGTTCGGGATCGTTTCGAAGGGCATCGCTGGAGTTTGCCTGCCAAGGTATATGCCAGGCCGCTCGAGCTTTATATCGGCAAGCAATTAGCCCAAGGTCAGCTAAACTATGAACTGCAGCAACTTGGCTATCGGGCGGTTAAGAAGGTTCGTCAAGCCGGTCAGTATC
>JAAERS010000419.1 GCA_024230095.1 Gammaproteobacteria bacterium
CCCTGGTGGCTACCCCTAGCAGCACAACTCATTGAACCCGCTAAAGGGTTGGAAATACAGGAACTGAAGGTCGGCTACCCTAATTATAATGGATGGCAAATACATAATCTTGAAGTCCTACAAATCTCACCAACTCAAGATACACAACTGCAGTTTGAGAATATCCAATTATCATACAACCTAGTTGATTTGTGGCATGGTGGACTACCCAATATCCATATTGCTAAGGCCACATTTGAAACCCAGTTGGCACAATCCAGCCTTGATACAACCCCCATCATGATATTACTTCCGCAGCGCTGGTTACAAAATATGCCAGAACAGGTCAATATTGAACGGGTCATAGGTAACATCAGCTCACCAAATACACCCTTGGGTGGAGATTTTGATGTCATTGGCAAGTTTGACGCTTCCCCAAAACAAGCCCATGCAGTAGCCAAACTCATGTCGCGTAATGCTGCCGATCTATTTTTTGAAGCCACGCTAGCTGATGATAATGCCATAGCTGCTACCTTGTTTACCAAGCAACAAAGTGCCCCTATTGCTAAATTGACATCACAAATGCGTCAGGCTGGAGAAGAACTAAATTGGCAAGGGCAAATGGCTTTAAATGTGCCAGTAATGCAAAAACTTTTCGCCAATCTGATTCCTCCACGCTTTGCCCTGCCCGTTGAGCAAGGCCGTCTCATGAGCCATTGGCAAGTCAATGTTCCTACCGATCAACGACTAAGCGTGCAGCGTTGGTTACAGTCAGCCTATGGTGAACATCAGATCCAATTGCAACTTCAGACTAATTCTACCGTAGCCAAAGATATAGTTCTGGACACGAATATTACCCACTATCTTGGTAACGGCACACGTAATCACTGGCAAATCAATGCTGGGAGTCAACTTTCATTAAAGCCTAATTGGACAAACCTAAACCTGCAATCCTCAACCATAGACAGTTTGGCCCTTAACAACCTAGAAATGCGGGTCACTGCACAGGGGCCTATTGGCTTAGCTTTTGAAAAACACGCAAGCAACCTATTTGAGAGTGAGGAAACTCTAGTTCTGGACGGTATTCTCAACGCCACCTTGCAGTCCCCTGAAGCCCAATATCAAGTTTTTAGTCAGCTCTCTGAACTTCGTTACAACAATACCGACGCGTGGCGTGGCAAAGCTGATCTAAGTGGTTACTACATGTTGCCACAACAACACCCATTATTGCAGCAGATCCCGTTGGGCATGCAGCAAGTGCAGGCTCTGGCCCAATTTGATTTCACCATGGCACCCAATACCTGGCACATTGACTTGGCCCCAAATAGCAAATTATCGGCCAACCAGGTAGAAAGCCAACTGCAACAAAGCCAAGTATTATTATTTGCCAGTGACCGACTTAACCTCGTCAATAGTGAAAACCTGCAACTCACTTATCATACAACTGACAACCAGTGGCAATGGAATGACATCAAACTGTCTTTACATCCACAAACATCAACAGGCACAGAACAAGCTAAAAGCCGTGCTTTGGGCCTACAAATTCAATTACCAGCTGGTCGCAGCCAATTTAACAACCGACCCAGTGAAGGTTTTTTCCAGCTCCATGCCAAGGACACCAGATTACGTGGATGGCCTGAGTTTGATCTTCTAGGAGAAGGCAGTTTTACCTTCGGTAATGATGAACTAGCGGTTGACTTTACGGGTCAAGCACAGCCTTTTGCAGACGTATTGAATGGCCAACTAGCTTGGGACCTTGTCCAACATCAAGGCAGGTTAGACGCCATTGCACGTGACATAGACCTAGTCACCCTGCAACAACGCCATCCCATCAACTGGCCTTTACAGGTATCGACAGGTAGCTTTGACTATGAAGGCACTTGGCAATGGCAAACGCAACAAAAGGAGAACAGTCAACACCTGTTTGACCTGCACGATATTGACGGTATAGGCCAGTCTTTCGATGTGCGGGGCATGAGTGGCCAAATTGAGGTTCAAACCAAGCCTGAAACAATTGACACTCACTACGAATTACAAGTGCAAGAGCTGCAGCCCAAGGTCTTCCGACCCGAGCTAGAAGTTCTGTCTGCCCAAATTAAACTTCATACAAGCAGCCCTGCTAATAAGGGTATCGCCAAGGCCATGAATGCACCGAGCCAATGGACCCTGGACCAAGCACAGGGCCAACTGCTGCAAGGGCACATTCAATATCAGCAAGATAGTTGGCAAGTTCGCGATATGGATTTAGCTAGACTCGCCCCGCTACTCTGGCCTAACCTACATGCCAAGGGTTCTTTATCTGGGGACTTGCAGTTCAATCAACAATGGTTGCTACAAGGCATGAACCTCTCCAACGATAAGCCGATAGAACTGCACCTACAGCAGCCAATACCTCTGGACACTCCCGGTGCCGATACTTTCAATCAGCTATTACAAAACATGCAAGTGTCAAATTTAACTATCACCAGTGAAGAATCCGAACAACAATATCAAATCCCCGCCAATGTGCGTTTGCAAGGCAGTAGCGCCACATTTAACGATAACCAGGCGGTAGATTTGAACCTGACAGTATTGGCCAATCTGAAGCACTTATACCAAGTGCCTTAGGCAGCGATTATTGACTATTGGTGCTGTTCAGCAATTGGTGTAAATAATGCAAAGGATGCAATACCACCTTACTGCCCTCTTGCACCTTGGTTTGTGAACGGCAAGAATAGCCGCTGGCCAATACAATACTGGCATTAGTGACAGGCTGTTTCCAACTCATATCATAGAGAGTTTGAGACACCTTTTTATTAGCGGTTTCATGACCAAAAGTACCGGCCATACCACAGCATCCTGCTGCTGGAGTGTCAACGGAGATACCAAATTTAGCAAAAATCTGTTGCCAAAGTTGATTACTGTTTGGCAACATGGCCTTTTCGCTACAATGTGCCAATAAGTTCACAGTCACATTATCATGAGCAGAAAGGTCCGCACATTGGACATCTTGCAAAGCCTGCGCCATCCATTCATGTAACAATAGCACTTCAGGCATTTGCTCCACCACATGTGTGTACTCATCGCGATATATCAAACCTACACTAGGATCAATGGCCACCAATGGTATGCCTGCCTTGCTGGCTTTCTGTAAACGCTGGGCCTGTGCCTTGGCTTGTTTTTCAAAAGCCTTATTGAAGCCTTTAACATGGCGCGCTTTGCCTGAAGCACTTAATGGCATTACCACGGGCACAAAGCCGAGGGCCACCAAGGCCTTCAATATTGCTTGCATAGTGGGCAAGTCAAAACAACTCGTGAACGCATCTTGCACAATTATCACATGCTGTGACCGATTAGCTTTGTTAAGTTTATTTAAAGCAGCTTTATGGTATTCCTTGACACCATTAATAGACGTTAATTTACGCAAATTATAGGCATGAACTGCTGGTAAATTCCGCATACCCAGCAACCGGGCACTGATGGTCTTGGCAAAGCCAGTTTGCATAAGTGGATTAAGCACAGCGGATAGACGGCTAGCCAACATACCGAATTCTTCTACCCCAGCGATCATGTAATCACTAAGAGGGCGTTTACGCGTCATAAAGTAAGCTTCTAAAAACCGACTGCGGTAAGTAGGTATATCAACCTTAATTGGACATTGAGTAGCACAAGCTTTACAAGCCAGACAGGTGTTTAAAGAGGCATACAATTGGTCTTCTAGCTCAGCATCCACTTGGCCTGTATGTTGTTGACGCAACCACTCTCTCAACAAGGTAGCCCTACCTTTAGGCGATTGCACACGATCACCTGTGGCCTTGTAAGAAGGACACATCTCAGCTTCTGGCTGGTAATTAAAACAAGCGCCATTGCCGTTACAGGCAACAATAGGTTCCCATTGTTCAATAACCGCCTCTGGAATTTGCCTATCCATGGCGCCTCGGGTACGCGGGTCGTCCACCTGCACAAGCTCATGATCGCAATGACTTGGTGTACATAACTTTCCCGGATTAAGCTGATTGTGCGGATCAAACCAGGCTTTAATGTGGCGCATGTCTTGGTACAATTCTTTACCAATAACAGCTGGCGTATATTCACTACGGAAGCCTTTGCCGTGCTCTCCCCACATCACACCACCGTACTTGCGTACTAACTGCTCTACTGCGTCGGATATGTGGCGCATTAATTTAGCATCTTTAGGATCCCGCATATTTAAAGCTGGCCGAACGTGCAAACAGCCAGCATCCACATGGCCAAACATGCCATAGGCAATATCAAGGTCATCCAACAAACGTCTAAACTCAACAATATATTCAGCCAAGTGTTCTGGCGGCACAGCGGTATCTTCAACAAAAGGGATAGGACGGCGCTTACCTTGAACGTTGCCTAACAAGCCAACCCCTTTTTTACGTAAATCCCACAGGGCCGACATGTGATCCGTGTCGGCTGTACTGTAGTAGCCTAAAAAAGATCCCTCTTGGGGCCCTTCTAAATCAGCACAGATGGCATTCACTTTTGCTGCCAAGGGTGCTGCTTCCATTGCGCTAAACTCCACAAGATTTACTGCTTTGACGTCAGTTGCCTGCTCGCCACCAAGAAAATGACCAACACGATGCCAAATGACATCATTCTTAGCTAAGTTAATAATCGTGTCATCAATGGTCTCAATAGCATCCGGATCGCGCTGCACCAATCGGTTGGCATCACGCAAGGCGCCATCAAAACTATTGTATCGTAGGGCCAATAAGTGCTTAAATTTGGGCACTGGCGTTAGTTTTAATGTCAGTTCAGACACCATAGCAAGAGTACCTTCACTGCCACATATTAAGGCGCTTAAGTCAAAAGCATCTTGGTTTTTAACATGGGCAAGATTGTAACCGGTCATAAAACGATTAAGCTTAGGAAAAACCTGCTCTATAAGATCGGCCTTAGCTTGTACTAGCTGATCTAGCTTCTGGTATAGCTCCCCTTTTCGTCCGCCTTGACCTATCACTTCAGCCAGCGCTTGGGGTGCCATCGGTTGGCAACTAACCTGCTCACCATCGGCCAAGATAATCTGCATAGCCAATATATGATTACTGGTACGCCCATAGATTCGAGAGCCTTGGCCACAAGCATCCGTACTCGCCATACCACCAACAGTTGCACGATTACTGGTAGACAGGCTGGGTGCAAAAAACACCCCATGGGGCCGTAATACATCATTCAACTGATCACGAATAATGCCTGGCTGCACACGCACATAACCTTGTTTAACATTAAGTTCTAACACGCTACGCATATGACGTGAACAATCGACCACCAAACCCGTATTTAAGGACTGACCATTGGTGCCAGTACCTCCACCTCGAGGGGCAAATTGTATAGCCTGGAATCGAGTTTTTCCTGCCATTTCAAATAAAGCCAGCAAATCGGCTTGGTGTTTTGGAAAAACAGCGCCCTGAGGCATGATTTGGTACACGCTATTGTCTGTTGCTAAACTCAAACGAGTGGCCTTATCTGGACTCATTTCTCCTTCAAAACCTTCATCTTCGATGGCTTGAAGGAAACTAAGATAAAGCGCATTAGAGGCGGTTGCGGCAGATTGGGACATGAAATATATTTCTTAATATGCATAGGAAAAGCGGAAGCTTATTTTACCTGAGAGCGACACAAAAACCCATCAAAACGTCAAAGGAGCTTATTCTTCTTTGTACAATAAATAGCCAAAGATGAGTAAATACTGTATCCTTGCCAGCTTATTTTCAGAGCCTCACTATTATGCCTTTTTCTCAGCTTGGTTTAAGCCAACCGCTTAGCGACCATCTTGTTTCCCATGGATATGTCACACCCACCCCCATTCAGGCTAAGGCTATCCCAGCAATTCTTGCTGGACGCGATGTCATGGCGGCCGCCCAGACAGGCACCGGCAAGACGGCGGCGTTTAGCCTGCCCATGCTGCAACGGTTGGCGAAAGGCCCTAAAGCTAGAAATAACCAAGCGCGTGCATTGGTGCTAACGCCCACTCGGGAGCTGGCTGCTCAAGTACACGATAGCACCACTCGCTACGGCAAACCCTTGGGTGTTAGTAGTGAGGTTGTTTATGGTGGCGTAAAGATCAATCCACAGATGCAACGTCTACGCAGTGGCGTAGACATTCTGGTGGCTACTCCTGGTCGACTACTCGATTTGTATCAACAAAAAGCCATTGCCTTTGATCACCTAGAAATTCTGGTTCTGGATGAAGCTGACCGCATGTTGGACATGGGCTTCATCCATGACCTTAAAAAAATCATGGCGTTATTACCACGCCAACGCCAAAACCTTATGTTTTCAGCAACCTTTGCCAATCATATCCGGGATTTGGCACGCGGATTGATGGCCAAACCTGAACAAATTGATGTTACTCCCCCTAACAGCACTGCAAAAAATGTTAAACAGTGGTTAATTCCGGTTGATAAGAAAACCAAACCAGCACTTTTAATACATTTGATTAAGCAACATAACTGGCATCAGGTATTGGTGTTTAGCCGCACCAAACATGGTGCTAACAAATTGGTAAAATTATTAGATACAGCGGGCATTAGTGCGGCTGCTATTCATGGCAACAAGAGTCAATCAGCTCGCATGAGTGCTCTGGCCCAATTTAAAACTAATCAAATACAAGTGCTAGTAGCTACGGATATCGCCGCTAGAGGTTTAGATATCAGTCAACTACCTATGGTAATCAACCTTGATCTACCCAATGTAGCCGAAGACTATGTGCATCGCATTGGGCGAACCGGGCGCGCTGAACTAAGTGGTGAAGCCTTGTCATTAGTTAGCGCAGATGAGATCGAATACCTTTATGACATAGAACGATTAATTCAAAACCACATTGAACGCGAATACGAATCCGGTTTTGAGCCCAACCATGAACTGCCCTACTCCAAACCTATTTTGCCTATCAAAGCAAAACGGCCCAAAAAGAACAAAGTAAAATCACAGGGCCAGCAGCAAGTGGATGCTAATAACAACCGTGCAAAAGAAGGCGGCAATTCAAAACCGGCTCCACGCAGAAAAACGCAACAGAACCCAGGAAAAAATTCCAAACCGGCGGCTAAGTCTCAAACTAGTAACAAGCCCCATGCCGACTCTAGAAGAAGCAAAAACACTGGCAGTTCCAGCCAATCTAAGAGCCAGAGCCCCTGGCAAAAAGTCACCAAAAAAGCCAATTACTAGCCCCATAAATAAATCAGGGCGTTATATAAAGTCAAAAAAAATGCCCTGTATAGGTTAACTCGAAGGGGAAGCGGTTAACTTATAAGGGCATGGTATCTTGCTTACATACTACTTTGAGCAAGGTAACTTCCAAAAGTTCAAAACTATTTACAAAACTTTTAGTTTTTCTTTGCCAGCAAAACCTGTGCTATCCATATTGGCGGCTTCGGCTGGCGTTAATACCTCAAATTTCATCGTGTAATCCATGAAATCTTCACAATAAGGTACCAAACTGGCTTCCTTGAGCTCAGGGTATTGCTCTACCAGCTCCTCAGAAAAAGGAATAAAACATTGCATAAGTGGCTCCTTCTCACTATTAGTTACTATTAAAGAACCAGAAGATGGAAAAACAATGCACTAAAAATGGAGAAAGAGTGGAAATACGCCATATTTGGGTAATTAATGGGTGTTTTCTACTACTTACCGACTCTGATAATAGAGCTAATGGCTGACAATACGCAACAGGCATGCCCGTCACGATGCTTTTGGGTTGGCTCGAAAGCCAACCCTATGGCGCCGGCGCCGTCTATTTTAGTAGATCGCGACCTTTACTTGCTTCAATCCGCATACGCAGTGCATTGAGCTTAATAAAACCAGCCGCGTCCTGCTGATCATAAGCACCTGCGTCGTCTTCCATGGTCGCCATGGCTTCATCAAACAAGCTATCTGCCGACTTGCGACCTACCACATCAACGTTACCCTTATAGAGCTTTAAGCGAACCACACCGCTCACATACTCTTGCGAACGGTCTATCATTGCTTGCATCATTTGACGCTCTTCAGACCACCAGTAGCCGTTGTAAACAACCTTTGCATACTTAGGCATAATTTCATCTTTCAGATGGGCGGCTTCTCGATCTAACGTAATAGATTCGATAGCGCGATGGGCGCGTAACATAATAGTGCCACCCGGTGTTTCATAACAGCCACGCGACTTCATGCCTACATAACGGTTTTCAACAATGTCTAAGCGGCCAATACCGTTAGCACCACCAATCTCATTAAGCGTTTCCAGCACCGTTGCCGGGCTCATGGACTCGCCATCAATCGCTACGATGTCGCCTTTTTCGTATGTTAGTTCAATATAAGTTGCTGTATCTGGGGCCGCTTCTGGTGAAACACTCCAACGCCACATTTCTTCTTCAGCTTCAGCCCAAGGGTCTTCTAACAGACCACTTTCATAAGAAATGTGTAACAAGTTAGCATCCATTGAGTATGGAGAGCTTTTCTTCTTTTTGAAATCAACATCAATACCGTGAGTTTCACAATAGTTGACTAAGCTCTCACGAGAATTAAGGTCCCATTCCCGCCAAGGTGCTATCACTTGCACCCCAGGTTTCAGAGCATAAGCCCCTAATTCAAACCGAACCTGATCGTTCCCTTTACCGGTGGCACCGTGAGAAATGGCATCGGCCCCAGTCTGATTGGCAATTTCAATCAAACGCTTGGCAATTAATGGGCGAGCTATAGAAGTACCTAGCAAATACTCCCCCTCATAGACAGCATTGGCACGAAACATGGGATAGACGAAATCGCGAACAAATTCTTCTCGCAGATCTTCAATGTATATTTCTTTCACACCCAAGGCTTCTGCTTTCGCTCGAGCTGGTTCAACTTCTTCACCTTGACCCAAGTCCGCCGTGAAGGTAACCACTTCACAGTTATAGGTTTCCTGTAACCACTTCACGATAACTGAAGTATCCAGTCCACCTGAATAAGCAAGTACAACTTTGTTAATGTCCGACATGAATTCCATCCTAATAGCGTGCTAAAAGCATACAGCCAATTCTACATACAAAAAATCAAGGCCGAATTATACTCTTTTTGAGGCTAATAAGTAATGTCATGCCGGGTTTTAATTCTTCTACGACTAGCGATAAACCTTGATATCAGAAAATCTATGTTAATCAAGTGCCAAGCAAGCCTAAAGCAAGGGACAAAGTGCTCCCTTTACTGGTAAAATAGCCGCCTTAATCATTCACCACTCGCTTCATGACAGGCAATCCATGACAGTTCAATCACTAACCTTGGTCCAACCTGACGATTGGCACCTTCATCTCCGCGATGGTTCGGTCTTATCCCGCACTGTACAGGATTCGGCTCGCCAGTTCGGCCGTGCCATCATTATGCCAAACCTGACACCGCCGGTAACTACGACAGCCATGGCACGAGAGTATAAAGCGCGCCTGGATGCCCAAAATACCAGCTTACAAGCACTCATGACGCTGTATTTGACTGACCACACGAGCGCCGAAGATATTCGCCAAGCCCATGCCTCAGGTATCGTCTTGGCAGCAAAGTTATACCCAGCTGGTGCCACCACCAACTCAGCGGCTGGTGTGACGGCTATGGAAAAAGTATATGAAGCCATCGCTACGATGGAAGCAATAGGCATGCCGCTTCTATTACACGGTGAAATCACCCACGACAATGTAGATATTTTTGACCGAGAAAAAGGTTTCATTGACACCCAGTTAATACCGTTGCTTGATCGATTCCCAGGCTTACGGCTAGTATTCGAGCACATTACTACCCAACAAGCGGCTGAATTCGTGCAACAAGCTGGCGCCAATGTGGGGGCCACCATTACGCCACAACATCTAATGTACAATCGCAATCACTTATTGGTTGGTGGCATTAAACCCCACCTATACTGTTTGCCAGTGCTCAAACGCAACATACATCAACAGGCATTGCAAGATGCCGTAGCCAGTGGCAATCCACGGTTTTTCTTGGGCACTGATTCAGCGCCACATGCGCTAGGGGCCAAACAAAGTGCCTGTGGATGTGCCGGATGTTATTCATCTCCTGCCGCCATTGAATTGTACGCTCAAACCTTTGAAGAGCTGGGCATCCTGGACAAACTAGAAGCCTTTGCCAGCTTCAATGGGGCTAATTTTTATGGCCTGCCTTACAACAAAAAAACCATTACCTTGGTAAGAGAAGACTGGCAGATTCCCCATAGTCTCGACTATGCCGGCGATATTATTATCCCTCTAGCCGCAGGTGAGACCCTGCGCTGGAAACAGAAAGTCTAAGGATTATTTAGCATGATTTCTGAACGTTTTCGCGGCTACCTACCCATCATTGTCGATGTAGAAACCGCTGGCTTTAATAGTGCTACAGATGCCCTTTTAGAAATAGCCGCTGTCATTATTGACATGGACGATAATGGCTTGTTGTATGTGCGCGATTCAGTGCAAGCCAATGTCCACCCCTTTGAGGGCGCCAATCTGGAACCTGCCGCGCTCGAGTTTACTGGCATTGATCCTTTTGACCCTGAGCGCGAAGCAATGCATGAAAGAGACGCTTTAGATAAAATTTTTAAGCCTATTCGCAAGGCCGTCAAGTCGACTTCCTGTAAACGCGCCATTTTAGTGGGCCACAATGCGGCCTTTGATATTGGCTTTGTTAATGCGGCAGCTACCCGCAGCCAACACAAACGCAACCCCTTCCACCCTTTCTCCACCTTTGACACGGCCACATTGGCTGGCTTGGCATACGGCCAAACAGTGTTAGCCAAAGCCTGTCTGGCCGCTGAAATAGCTTTCAGTAATAGTGAAGCCCACAGTGCCTTATACGATGCTGAAAAGACCGCCGAGCTGTTTTGTCATATTGTCAATCGCTGGAATGAACTAGGGGGCTGGCAAGTAGAAAAATTTCCATTTGCCGACTAGAAACCAGTTCATATTAATCCATAGGTAGCTGCTCACTGCCGGGCACAGGATCATAGCCACCTTTAGAAAACGGATTACACCGTATAATCCGCCATATAGACATTGCACTTCCCTTAAGCGGACCATGCAAGCTAATGGCCTCAATGGCATAACTAGAACAAGTAGGTATATAACGGCAATTTGCCCCTAACATAGGGCTAATTACTAGGCGATAGAGTTTAACAAAACCGATCAAGCCACGGCTAAGCCACCCTTTTGGCTTTGGCAATGCAGCCTGCTGCGGGCCGTGTTTACACATGATATAGCCTTGACCAAATCATTTTAAATGCCCTTGATAACAGTGGTTTATAATAACAACAAGGGAAGCCGCACTCTAAACATAACCCCCTGAGGCGTCATTAAATTGTGTGCTGAAACTTCGCCGTCATGATATAAAGCAATCATACGGACAACATAAAGACCCAAACCAAAGTGTGCTTGTCCGCTGCCGCCTTGACGAGCACTCACCATAGAAGTAAACAGATTACCCTGCATGCTCTCTGGGATGTGGGGGCCCTGGTTCTCAACTTCCAAAAAGCAGTAAAGGTCCTGCTGATATAAGCGGATCACCACAGCACTGCCTGAATCTCGAAAGTCCCTCGCATTGTCAAGCAACTTATCCAGCAACTGCTCTATTCGATAGTCAACCCCAGCTACAGCCACCTGATCATCATCACAAGCAAATATTACATCGGGTTTTTCTATGTTAATACTGCGTTGTTGGTGGTTAACATAGGTCTCTACAAGGTAGGCCAGATTCATGGGTTCTAATTCATCTTCCTGCAACGCTTCTTCAAGGTTAGCCGCATCGGCCAATTTTTCCACAATGGCACTAATTTTTACCAATCCACGCTGCGCTATTTCCAAATAGCGCTGTTGTTCATCGGCAACCCCATGTCGTTGCAAATTTTCTAGAGATGTCATGGTGGCGTTCAGGGGGTTGTTGATTTCATGCCGCAGGGTTCGTGGCATGGTGGAAATAAACTGTTGATGTTCATGCAGGCGTTCCACCACATTGGAAAAACTCCGCGCCAACCCCCCTATACGATCAGTTGACCGAACCTCACTTTGTAGTTGATTTGTACGCAAGCGACCACTAGGGTCAACTATTTCTTGAGCTTCACGGCCTAAACGTTGTACTCGGTATGCCTGCCGCCAGGAAAACGCCAACAACACCAATAGGATAACCACCATCGTGGCAAAACTTAGCATCGTGATGCTTTCCATGGCCTGACGCTGCAGCTTGAGTATTTGTGCTGTTGACTGTTTGATCATCACCACACCCAACAAAGATCCTTCCTGGTCGGTGATTGGTGCTGCCACCGCCAATACTTCTTCGCCAGGATCTCGATGCCAGCGCCCGCTAGCAAACTCAAGGCCTAAGGCTTGATTTAATAGTTGACGTTCCTGGCTAGCTTCTTGCGAACTGCTAAGATAAGCAGGTATCGCGACAAACCAGTCAAGTGCATCATTTAGCCATATTTGCATTTGTTCGATAATACTTTTGGCTTGCCCTAACTCCGGTATATCAGTGGCTAACTTGCCGACACTAGCTCGCACTTGCAGTTGCTTATCATAAATGACAATCTGAGAATTGGCTCGATCTAAACTGGCTAGAATTTTATTGGCTTCCGGCGAGCGCATGGCCAATAAGTTATAGTGACTTTCTATATTTGTATCTGAACTAACTAGGGTTTTAAGGTGGCGCATACTGCCATCTTCAGAGTCAACATCGGCAACGGCTAAACCAAATTCTTGACGCTCGTTAAGAAAATACCGAGGCAAGGCAAATTCAACAAGATACCCATCAACTAGTGGCCGCATTACTGCCTGAATAATAAAAGATGATGAGGGGCTGCTATAGCGAGGAGTAGCCCAGTCTTCTTTGACATACCAAACTTCCATATTTCCAGGCTTTGTCGCCACAATAATCAATCGTCGTTCATTACCATTACGGTCTGGTAAAGACAAACGCAAGTGATCACTGCGATCCAACTGGTTACTACCCCGAACACGCAACTTGGTAATATTGTCCTGAATTCTTACCAAACCATAGATACGATCTTCATATTCACCTAACAGTAAACTATAGCCATCACCGTCCTCAGCTTCACCGTTACCAAAGTGATTAGCAAATAACTGAAAATCCAACCACTCTCCGGTATAACCATCTACCTTTACCTTGTCACTTAACGGATGGCTAAACACCACTTGTTGACTATCCAAATAGGGGAGCTCTTGGAGCAAATCCTCGCGCCCTTGAAACAAGGTCACCACACCCTGAGCTAACTGCTCCTGAGCTTGGGATTGGCCTTCAATCATAAAGACACGGGTTTCTGCCAAAAAACGGTACGATAACAACGGCATACTCAGCAACACCAACAAAAAAAGCATGGCTTGACCGCTCGGCCGCCAACGTCGCTGCTTAGTTTGTTTGGCTAATTGCGGTGTGTTCATTAGCTATGATCCGGCCAGCGATAACCCAATCCGTATTCAGACTTGATCGAATCAAAGTGATTATCCAGTTTTTTTATCTTGCGTTTGATGTTTCGAATATGGGTACTAATGGTATTATTGGACACATAGTGTTGATGAGTCGCTTGCGCTAAAACATCATAGGTTACAATATGGCCAGGTCGGCGTGTTAAGGCTTCTAGCATACGAAATTCTGTTAACGTCAATCCTTCAATATCCTGACCATTCCACTGCGCCAGTCGGCTTTCTTCTAACAAACGCAAAGCCCCCACCTCACGCACCCGCTGCTCAACTTCTGCAGGTGCATCACGAATATCACTAAGGCGTAATAAGGTGGCCACCTTCTCAGCTAGAAAGCCTAGTGATACCGGCTTTGGTTGGTAATCCCAAGCTCCCATACGCAGGCCAATAATACGATCGATTTCTTCCACCCGCTCTGTCAGAAAAAGCACTGGGATGTGCGGAAATCGTTTTAGAATATCACTGCATAGTTGAAAGCCAGCATCAATGTTATCCTGCATAATAATATCCAGAATTACCAGGTCTGGCTTAATTTGCATTAGACCTTCCTGTGCCGACTCTTTGCTGGCATAGGCTGTCACTTGATAACCACGTTGTTCCAAGGCAACTTGGTAATTCTCTCGCTGGTCAGCATCGTCTTCGACGATCACAATATGCTTTGCCATTTCCATCTCCTAACTAAAACACGAACTACGTTCTAGCTCCTTTGTGCCGTTTTAGGCCAAAGCTTGCACCGCCTGCAACACCTGTTGCAATTGCTTGCGAGCCTTTTTCTTGGCCTGGCTAATTTCTTGTTCCAGTTGCAAGCAGTATTCAGCTAAAGACTCAGGCGTTCCACCATCTGCCTGCCACTGACCTTGAATTGCTGCAACTCGTTGACTAACGAGCGCTTGTTCTTGCGCTTCACGCTCTTTTGCGATGGCCAAAGCCTTCGCTTTGCCAGCATCCGCTTTGGCTTGCTCTTCTGAGCTTAGTTGCTTTTTCGCTTTACTGACAGCGGTGCTCACCTGAACATTATCATTCAAGGGCATGATCCCCACAGCAGCCCGCAGTCGGTCCATAAAAGGAACGGTGTATTCACGGGCCTTAGCTGCACCCTTTTGCAGCTCAGCCTCAATAAATCCTGGGTCAGCAATGATGCGATTATAATTATCACGGGCTCCATGTAAGTGATCATTTAAGAATTCAAAAAGTTCCCGTTTCATATCACCCCATGCAATCCCCTCTGCATAACGTTGACGTATCGCTTTAGTTTGCTGAGCTGTGGCAAAAGCCGCATACGTTTCAAATAAAGTACATGTATCTGGATCTTTGGGTTCACCCGGCATGAGGCTATTAGTTTTAATCTGGCCAATTAGGCGTTGTAACTCGTCAGCTGGAGCCAGCAACGGAATGATATTACCGTAACTTTTGCTCATCTTGCGCCCATCGAGGCCAGACAGCACCTTAGCATCACCTTCGAACACCATGGCTTCGGGCAATACAAAATGTTCACCAAAGGCGTGATTAAAACGAGCTGCAATATCACGGCACATCTCAATGTGTTGAATTTGGTCTTTACCCACAGGAATCTGATGGGCATTAAACATCAAAATATCAGCCGACATTAGAATTGGGTAACTAAACAGCCCCATACTCACACCATCATCAATATCCACTTTGCCTTGTCGAGTATTTTCATCAACAGAGGCTTTGTATGCGTGGGCCCGATTCATCATGCCTTTAGGCGTCATGCATGTCAGCAACCACGCCAACTGGGGAATTTCTGGGATGTCGGACTGGCGGTAAAAGGTAGCACTATCCGTATCCAAGCCCAAAGCTAACCATATAGCCGCAATATCACGGCACGAGCGATGTACCGTTTGTGGATCCTGACATTTAATTAGGGCATGGTAGTCTGCCATAAAATAAAAACTGTCGTTTTGATCCTGCTGACTCGCTTCAATGGCAGGTTTAAGAGCACCCAAGTAATTACCCAAATGAGGTGTGCCTGTGGTAGTGATACCGGTTAATACACGTTGCTTAGCTGGCATATAGATAGTTCTTGCTAATTATTAATAAGAGGTTAGAGGCGCCATTATACACAGCCCTATAGCTTGGCATAAGCCCTGTAAACCAGGCGATTGATCTGAGCCATAAACAATTAATAAAGCCAACTCACCATGTTCAGTCCGCATTCCCCACCATCCTCTGCTGTGCTAATATCATGGGCACTGAAGCATGACACAGGAGCTTGAAAGATGACGCAACTCGCCACCTTTGGTGCTGGCTGTTTTTGGGGCATACAAGCCCTGTTTGAGCAGCAAGCGGGTATAGATAAATCCAGTGTTGGATATATGGGAGGCCTGTTGCAAAACCCCTCTTATGAAGATGTATGTACTGGGCGCAGCCAACATGTAGAAGTCGTTCAATTAGAGTTTGATAACAGCGTAATCAGCTTCCCACAGCTGTTGCAGTTATTTTGGTCCAATCACGACCCTACCACCCTTAACCGTCAAGGGCCTGACAGGGGCACACAATACCGCTCAGTGGTGTTTTTCCATTCGCCACAACAACAGGCCCAAGCACTAACACTAATGTCAGAAATGCAAACTAGTGGTATTTTTTCGGCTCCTATCGTTACCGCCATTGAGCCAGCGCAGGAATATTGGCCAGCAGAAGAGTATCATCAACATTATTTGGCTAAACGGCAGTTACACTCGTGTCGTATATAGACTCAGGCATCCATAAGACAGTGGCCAGCAGTCTGTTTCTGAGGTACGTCACGTGAACTGTGACTGAGCGTCGTATACGGATAAGCCTCGTCACCCCCTGCCCTGTAGCATTCCTGCTTTCAATATCGCGCTAGCTGTTAACATTGACAGCTAGTCTATTAATCTATTTCTGGAGAAAGCAATCCATGAAAACGTCTGCAAAAGTTGTCGTCATTGGTGGCGGCGCCGTAGGTGCTGGCACTCTATATCACCTAGCCAAAAAAGGTTGGAGCGATGTAGTAATGGTTGAGCGTAAAGAATTAACTTCTGGTTCCACTTGGCATGCTGCCGGCCTTCTGCCGCTGTTTAACATGAGTTACTCCGTCGGTAAGCTACACCAGTACTCTGTAGACTTCTATCATGAACTTCAAGAAGAAACCGGCATGAATGTTGGTTTTTCCGTAGTCTCCAACATCCGCTTAGCCAACTGCGAATACCGCATGGATGAGTATAAGTATTACTCTGGAGTTGCCAAAACTGTCGGTGTTGATGCGAAGTTTCTAACTCCTGAAGAAATTAAGGAAGCATGGCCTTTATGCAATACAGAAGGCTTGCTAGGTGCTATTCAGCACCCCGATGACGGTTACATTCAGCCAGCTGATCTGACGCAAGCCTTGTGCGCAGGTGCGCGCAAACATGGCGCTGAAATCTACCGTTATACCACTGTAACTGCCATAGAACAGCAAGTTGATGGCTCTTGGATTGTAAAGACCGACAAGGGCGACATTGCTTGTGAACACGTTGTATCTTGTACTGGCTCTTTTGCTCGCAAGACTGGTGAAATGGTTGGTTTGGATATTCCGGTAATCCCTGTCGAACACCAGTTTATCGTTACTGAACCCCACCCTGAAATTTTAGAACGCAAAAAACAAGGCCTACCTGAAATGGGTGTTCTGCGTGAATCCGATGGTGGTTACTACCTGCGCGAAGAAGCTGGCGGCTTACTACTTGGGCCCTACGAAAAAGGCGCGCCTGTGTGCTACGTCGACGGCCCTGCAGATGACTGTGAATATGAGCTATTTAACCAAGAGCTAGATCGCTTAATGCCACATATCGAGTTCTGCATGAATCGTGTGCCTGCCTTCGCCGAAGTCGGTGTTAAAGAAGTGTACAATGGTGCCATCGCCTATACCCCCGATGGCAACCCCATTGTCGGCCCCGCTCCAGGTCTGAAAAACTTTTGGCTAAACGAAGGCCATTCATTTGGCATCACCGCGGCAGGTGGTGCTGGCTGGCAATTAGCTGAGTGGATGGTAGATGGTGAGCCCACCGTTGACATGATGGGCGTGGATCCTCGTCGTTTTGGCCCATACGCTACCCGAGGCTACCTCAAGGAAAAGAATGAAGAAGCTTATGCCAACGTATTTACCACACACTATCCCGATGAAGAGCGCGAAAGCTGTCGTCCGCTGAAGACCACACCATGCTATGAACGTATGAAGGAACTAGGCGCTGTATTTGGTTCCGTTTATGGCTGGGAACGCCCCAATTGGTTTATGCCCAACAAGGACTACGCCCTAGGCACCGAAGACTTGCAGACCGAAGACGAGGCTAACGTACTGTGGAATAAAAATTTCTCTGACCCATTGGAAGATGGCCGCATCGTCGAGAAAAATTCTTTCCGTCGTTCTAACTACCACGAATTTGTAGGTAATGAGTGTAAGCACGTGGCCGAGCATGTGGGTATGCTAGACATGTCAGCATTTGCTAAAGCGACCGTTAAAGGGCCTGGCGCAGAAGCTTGGTTAGAATCTATTTTTGCCAACAAGATGCCTAAAACCATAGGGCGTATTTCACTCGTTCATATGCTAACCCTTAATGGTGGTGTACGAGCGGAATTTACGGTCTATAAAACAGGCCCTCAAAGCTACTACCTGGTATCGGCAGGCGCCTTTGAAACCCACGATCACGATTACTTGTTCAAATTGAAGCCAACCGACGGTAGTGTAGACGTGCAGCGGGTAACTACCCAGACTGGCGTATTAGTGATTGCAGGTCCTAAATCTCGCGACCTACTGCAAAAACTCACTGACACTAATTTATCTAACGACAGCTTCAAGTGGTTAACGGGCAAAAAAATCAACATCGGTTATGCCACCGCCGAAGCCTTGCGCGTTAACTTTGTTGGCGAACTAGGCTGGGAACTTCACCACCCTATCGAGATGCAAAACTACATTTTCGACGAAGTCATGAAAGCCGGTGAAGAATTCAATATAAAGCCGTTTGGTATAAGGGCCATGGACAGCATGCGCCTAGAAAAATCTTACCGTTTGATCCCACGTGAAATGTCCATCGAATACTCAGCCATGGAGTCTGCCCTAGATCGTTTTGTGCGTCTAGACAAAGAAACTGACTTTATCGGCAAACAAGCATTGATTGATTGGCAAGCTCGAGGTGCCAAAAACGCCTTTGTAACGCTGGAAGTGCATGGTGTGACTGATGCAGACGCCCGAGGCTCCGAAGCCATTTACCAAGATGGCGAACTGGTAGGCCGAGCAACATCTGGTGGTTTTGGCTGGCGCGTCAACAAGTCCCTTGCTTTAGGCATGGTGACGCCAGAGCTGGCAGCTATTGGCACACAACTACAAATAGAAATTCTAGGTGAACAGTATCAAGCAACCGTGGTTGATGAGTCACCATACGACTCTACGAATACCAAATTGCGTGCCTAAGCGTTTGCCGGCATAATGTTCGGCGTTGGCGCTAGCCGTCTATGGAATTATATTTTGTAATGTCAGGATAGTTAAAGAACGTATTTGCAAGGCAATTAGTTAATTGGTTAATCATTAATACTAATACGCATTGTAGGATTACATTTTTTCACCTATAGATGACTAATATTTGTTTGAGTGAAAGTACATAACACGGCACAATTAGGCCGCTTTGTAGAGACTGGCAAAGAATGACCACTTCGCCAGTCAAGAAATTTAGGGTTGGTTTTAAAACTAATTAAAACTGATCAGTATACTAACTAAGTAAGTGAGATCACGTCCATGAAAGTACTAGTTGGCGTAAAACGGGTCCTAGACCCTCAGGTAAAGGCCCGTGTCAATGCGGACAAAACCGGCATCGACCTAACCAATGCCAAAATGACCATGAACCCATTTTGCGAAAACGCTGTTGAAGAAGCAATTCGCCTTAAGGAAGCTGGCACAGCAGAAGAGATTATTGCGTTATCCATTGGCCCCGCCAAAGCTGAAGAAACCCTGCGTAACGCTTTAGCGCTAGGTGCCGACCGAGCCATCTTGGTACACACGGAAGAAACGCTTGAGCCATTGGCTATTGCAAAAGTATTCAAAGCCATCATTGACGCGGAACAACCACAACTAGTTATGGTTGGTAAGCAAGCTATCGACGATGATTGTAACCAAACCGGCCAAATGCTTTCTGCCCTGCTAGATTGGCCACAAGCCACTTTTGCTTCCAAGCTGGAAATCAACGGCGATACAGCCAAGGTTACCCGTGAAGTTGACGCCGGCCTAGAAACTATAAACGTCAATATGCCTGCCGTTGTCACAGTCGACCTGCGTCTTAACGAGCCTCGCTATGCTTCTTTGCCTAACGTAATGAAAGCAAAACGCAAGCCATTAGACAAAAAAGACTTGGCTGATCTTGGTTTGGACACAGCCAACCGCATGACCACTCTGGAAGTTATGGAACCACCTGCCCGCGCTGCTGGCATTATCGTTGAGTCCGTATCCGAGCTGGTTAACAAGTTGAAAAACGAAGCTAAGGTTATCTAAAGGAGCCCAACATGACTGTATTAGTAATTGCAGAACACGAAAATGGCGCCCTAGCAGGTGCCACTCTTCACACCATCACCGCCGCACAGCAGATCGGTGGTGATCTTGACGTACTGGTTGCAGGTAATGGTTGTGATGCCGCCGCTCAAGCCGCCGCCGCTATCGCCGGTATAAATCGCGTACGTGTGGCTGATGACGTTTCTCTGGAAGGTCAACTGGCAGAGAACATGGCTGACTTGATTGTTAGCTTAGCGTCTGATTATAGCCACGTACTGGCACCGGCCACGACCTTTGGCAAAAACTTTATGCCACGCGCTTCGGCACTGTTGGACGTTAGTCAAATTTCTGAAATCAGTGCGGTTATTTCGGCTGATACTTTCGAGCGTCCTATCTATGCCGGCAACGCCCTAGCCAAAGTGCAATCGGCTGATAGCATCAAGCTGATCACCGTTCGTACCACCAAATTTGATGCGGCGAATGCTGAAGGTGGCTCGGCCGCTATTGAAACGGTAGCAGCTGCGCCAGACACCGGCAAATCTCGCTTTGAAGGTGTTGCTGCATCGGAGTCTGATCGTGTTGAACTCACCTCCGCCAGCATCGTTATCTCTGGTGGACGTGGTATGCAAAGTGGCGACAACTTCCCTATGTTGGAGCGTGTTGCAGATAAGCTCGGCGCCGCCGTGGGCGCATCTCGTGCGGCCGTTGACGCTGGTTTTGTTCCCAACGATTATCAAGTAGGCCAAACCGGTAAAGTAATTGCTCCAGACCTGTACATTGCCGTTGGCATTTCTGGTGCAATTCAGCACTTAGCTGGCATGAAGGACTCCAAGACCATTGTCGCTATCAACAAGGATAGCGAAGCACCAATTTTTCAAGTTGCTGACTATGGTTTGGTAGCTGACTTGTTCGATGCGGTACCGGAACTAGAAAGCGAATTGTAAGTACAAAGCTAGCTTACCCCATAATAAGCCCAGCAATCGCTGGGCTTATTTGTATGGACATAAATAGATCTTATGTGCGCTCCATTATGGCCGCAGTTAAATTAGGCTCTGCAAACTGACTATTGTCGGCTGAGCAAAACCACCTTAATATAGTATTTATTTCCCACCCTGCCATAAATTGCTAACACCATGAAACAACTGTTGCTTGTTTGTCATACGCCATCCACCAATACCCAGTCCATGGCCAGCCAACTTCTAGCTGGCGCTCAGGCTGAGGCCGATGGTCAAGGGCAGGTATTGTCACTCGAACCGGGACAATGCACGGCACAGGACATTATGGCCGCCGATGCTGTAGTGATATTAACCACAGAAAACTTAGGCTACATGGCTGGCACCACCAAAGATCTGTTTGATCGCATCTTTTATGATTTAGAAACCCAAACTGAAGGCCTAAGCTATGCGCTCATCGTAAGGGCCGGCCTTGATGGAACCGGCTGCACAAAGGCCGTAGAGTCAATATGTGGAGGCCTCAACTGGCGTCCAGTACGGCCAAGGCTCTTGTGTAAAGGTGATTGGAAGCCAGCGTTTTCCAAGCAATGTTATGAGCTAGGACAGCTGATGATGAGCAGCTTGATTATGGGCATCATTTAGTTTCAAATACAGCTTCCGCCTGGGTTTTAGACAACACCCTGTAACTCCCAATAGATAAACTCTTAGGTAAGGCCAAGCCACCTATGCGCCATCTGTGCAGGCTCAAAACTGGATTACGAAAACGTCCAAACATGCGCTTTATTTGATGATACTTGCCCTCTGTAAGAACCACTTCAGCCATATATTCATCCACGATATCTAGTAGTGCTGGTGCGGTGATTATATCTTCATAGGCAAAGTACATACCCTGAGCAAAAGCTTCAATACAGTCATCATCAATAGCATTTTGTAGAGTCACACGATAATATTTATCAAGTTTCTTGGTTGGGCATGTAATGCGACGTGACCATTCACCATCATTGGTCAATAATAACAAACCCGTAGATTGTCGATCCAATCTACCGGCAATATGCAAATTACTAAAACAGCTAGGTAATAGATCTACTACAGTTTGGTGATTGGGGTCTTTGGTTGCACTCACCGCGCCCTTTGGCTTATTCAACAACACATACACAGGCTTGGCGTCTTGAATAATCTGATCTTCAACTACGACCTTGGTGAACTGGCCAATCAATCTATCAGCTTCGGTACAAATAGTATCGTCGACCCATACCTGCTGTCGCGCTAAAGTAAGCTTAATTTCACGCTTATTCATGCCCGTATGCTGGCTTATTAACTTGTCTAATCTACTAGAATGTGAACCCATGACGATTGGTAATATCCGTGACTACGCAGGCAGCATTAACCACTGTTGTTGGGGTGAAACCGAAGAATCACCCCATTTATCAAGTTACAAGACCTTATCAAGGGCCGCTTCTAAAGAAGCCACGCTACGCTCAATATTGTGTAGCTTATCAAGACCAAATAAACCAAGACGAAAAGTCTTATAGCCAGCTGGCTCATTGCAAACTAGCGGCACGCCCGCTGCGATTTGCATACCCTCGGCAACAAACTTGGAGCCATTATGGATACCATCATCTGAGGTGTAGCTTACCACCACGCCTGGGGCACCAAAACCTGTCGCCGCCACACTCTTGATACCACGACCGGCTAGCATCGTGCGTACGGCATCGCCTAGGTCCTGTTGCTCTTGCTTTACTTTGGCAAAACCATACTCTTCCGTTTCGCGCATAACCTCCGCAAATTGTGCGATAGCATCGGTTGGCATGGTCGCGTGATAAGCATGGCCACCATTTACATAGGCCATCATGATGTCGCGCCATTTCTTCAGGTCAGCAGCAAAACTGGTACTAGTGGTGTTTTCTAACATGGCAGCACCACGCTCTCCCAACATGATCAAACCACCAAATGGCGAGCCGCTCCATCCCTTTTGAGGGGCACTAACTAACACATCTACACCCAGTTGTTGCATGTCTACCCATAAACAACCAGAGGCAATACAATCCAACACCAACAAACCGCCCACGGCATGCACCGCTTCAGCCATGGCTTGAATATAGCCATCAGGCAAAATGATACCTGATGAAGTTTCCACGTGAGGTGCAAATACCACTTCGGGCTTTTCTCTGGCAATCGTGTTTAATACGTCGTTGATGGGAGCAGGTGCAAAAGGTTCCGTATCGCCGACTTGCCCCTGGCGGGCCATCAAAACGGTAGAACTGGAAGCGATATTGCCTACCTCCAATATTTGGGTCCATCGAAAACTGAAGAAACCATTACGGATGACCAGTGTCTTTTTTCCAGTAGCAAATTGACGCGCTACGGCTTCCATACCGAAGGTACCACTACCGGGTACAATGGCAATTTGCTCAGCGTTATACACTGACTTCAAGGTTTGATTGATATATCGCATGTCAGCTTGGAAGGCCTGGGACATATGATTCAAAGCGCGATCCGTATAAACAACGGAATACTCTAGCAATCCATCCGGATCAACATTGGGCAATAATGCAGTCATGGTTTTTCCTATTATTAATTGTGAATTCTTGTATCGGTAGGCCGATTTGTACTGTCAAATGTAGCGATACATTGCAGCCTACACGCTAAATTGATGTAATATTTTGAGTTTGGCTAATTAACATGGGCACCGCAAGTACCTATCATTAATTGTCACTATACAAGAGCCCATATAACTAACGTAGAGTCGCTGCTGAGTCGGTTAAGAACTCCATCAAAGAAACAGCAAAGCCACGCATCACCCATAACTCAAACACCGGTTGATTCTGTTCATCCGGCAGACGTAGGATACTGACGCCTATATGGTTAATATGCGTCATTTTTATCTCACCAACGACCAGTGCTTTAGCGTCCAAGTCAATAGCAATGCCTCTGGCCAGCAGAGCGCGAGCGTCGGCACCTGTTATTTGTAGCTGCGTTTTGCTTTGTGACTGATCGGTAATGTAGAGGCCATCAATAGCCTCTGTGTCAGTCTGACTGGTTAGCCAAAAATAACGATCCTTGCCTTGCCAAACCAAACGCTGATTGTCCAATTCCGTAAACTGGCCCTGTCCTGGGATGGCCATATTGGTCAACCTAGCCACCTGCCCATCGACTGACTCAAAGCCTTCAAGCTGCCACATTTTGGGTGCGGCTACTTGTTTAATGGATACCGCAGTAAACACCTGTGGCATTGTAAAATGTTGTTCCAGTGCACTAGCCATTAGCCTTTCACCCTGTCATTAGTTGGATCTACAAAATGGTTACTCACCACTTCCACTTCCACATGTATTCCCTTTAAAGGGTAAGCGGCATAAATTCTCTCACCATGTCGGCTAGGGCCGTTGGCCAAGAACCCTAAGGCTATATAGTTGTTAAGCTCGGGGCTATAAGTCATAGAACTTACCCACCCTTGTTTATCAACCCCGGCTTTGGCTTGCGTTTCTGTAACCAAAATGGAACCTGTTTGGATAGCCTCACTTGGGTTAACGGCCTTTAGACCAACTAGTTTTGGTCTAGCATCATCCTGCAGACCTTCACGCTGCATTAGGTTTTTACCAATAAACCATTTCTTCTTGGATGCCATACCTGCCATATTCACATCACCTACAGTCACTCGCCCATCGAGTTCTGCTCCGGTTACATGACCTTTTTCAATGCGCAAAGCACCCAAGGCTTCCAAACCGTAGGGGATAATGTCAAATTCCTCCCCACTATCCATGATATGCTGCCAAACCGCTTCACCATGGTCGGCTTCGGTATACACTTCGTAGGCCATTTCACCAGAAAAGCTCAAGCGTAATATTCGCAGTGTAGCGCCATGATGTTGACCATGAACTACACCCATAAAAGGAAAGCTTTCGTTACTAAAATCAATATCTGCAAAAGCTTTTTGCAAAGTAGCCCTAGCATCGGGACCGGCTATCGCCATAGCGGCCCAACGTTCACTGATTGAACTCACCCTAACCCGCAGTTCTGGCCAGTCTATTTCTAGACAGCGTTCCAGATGCGCCAATGCAGGGCCAGCCTTAGCGGTTGTGGTCGTCATGAAATAACGGTCTTCCGCCAAACGTGACGTCGTACCATCGTCGAATATGTGGCCATCTTCTCGTAACATAAGGCCATAGCGGGCCTTGTTGACTGGTAAACTACTAAACATGTTGATATAAACACGATCTAATAGTTCAGCGGCATCGGGGCCTACAATTTCAATTTTTCCCAAGGTGCTAACATCACACATGGCAACCTTGGAGCGAACATGAGCCGTTTCTCGCACATAGGCTTCATTAATGCCCTCGCCGGCCAGTGGATAATATTGTGCACGTCGGAATAATCCGGTTTCAACAAACACCGCTCCTTGACGTTCATGCCACTCCTGCATAGGCGTGCGACGTAAAGGTTTAAAGTGAGCTCCTATTTCACGACCACCGATGCCGCCCATAGAAACAGGCGCAATAGGTGAACGAAAACGGGTGGTACCTGTTTCAGCAATGCTTTGGCCTTGGCATTGCGCCATGATGGCTAAAGCATTGACGTTAGAAGTACGGCCTTGGTCATTGGCCATACCAAGTGTTGTGTAACGCTTCATATGTTCAACAGAAACAAACCCTTCTAGGTGAGACTGAACAACATCAGCGGCCGTCACGTCATGCTGAATATCAACTAATTGCTTACCCTTAGATGGCACTCGCCATAAAGGCTCGATATGCAAATCACCTATCAAATCATGACTAGGTTTAACGATATCGTTAGCATCAGAATCTAATTCCTGACAGGCCGCTTTAGCAGCCATAACAGCTTGGTCTATGCCCTCATGTAAGCCAAATTCACCCTCTGCAGCAGCGACAGACCAGGTATCCTCGGCTTGCTTGTCAACGACAAAAGCCGCAATTTGATTGTCATAAACAGGCGGCGTTCCACCGTGTGCCGCCATTTGCACTTGTGGCGTCCAACCACCAGAGTGCAGCAAGGCATCACACTCAATAATGCGTGTTTGACCAACACCTTGGCCATTCGCGGCCAAATCAGCTATAGCTACTTTACGTACCCCATGCCAACCCTTAGCCTTGGTTACAACACACTGAACATGCACAGGAATACCGCGCTCCATACAGCCTTTAAGCAGCGCTGCAGGCGGTTTTTGGCGACTATCTACTAAGGCACTTACCTGCACACCTTGATCGTGATAATCGAATGCCACTTGATAGGCACTGTCATTATTAGTGAAAACCACCAACTTATTACCCGCTGCAACACCATAATGATTAAGCATTTTGCGCGCACCTGAGGCCAACATAACACCAGGCTTATCATTGTTGGCAAACACCAATGGCCGCTCAATAGCGCCTGTAGCAATGATAATTTTCTTGGCTTGAATCTTGTGATAGTTATGACGAACTTTACCATCGACCACTTCATGCGCCGCTAGGGTATTGCCATCAAAGCGCCCCCAGCAAACAGTTTTGCACAATAAAGTCACATTATCAGCAGCGTGTAAGGCGGCAATAGTATCTAAACGCCACTGTTCCAATTGGCCATCTTTTAGGTTCCTTGGTTCATTAAGAAGCTGACCACCGAACTCGTCATGTTCATCCATCAATAGGACTCGCAGGCCACTATTGGCCGCACTAAGAGCGGCCGCTAAACCCGCGGAGCCTCCACCAATAATGGCCACATCCGTGAAACTGTTAACTCGGTCGTAAACATCTGGATCTGCTTCTGTCGGCACCTTTCCCATGCCCGCCGCGCGACGAATGGAAGGTTCATAAAAGCTGTACCAAAGTTTAGCTGGCCACATAAATGTCTTATAGTAAAAACCGGCAGAAAATGGCGAGCCAGGTAATATAGAACCTACCACATTGTTAATGGATAACAAGTCCAATTTAGGTGAAGGCCAGCAGTTTTGCGAGCTGACTTCCATACCAGAGGTGACCTGATGCATGGTCGCTCGAGCATTGGGTTCGGAACATGCTCCGCTCCCAATAGTTACTAATGCACCAGTTTCTTCGGGACCACAAGATGTAATACCACGTGCCCGGTGATATTTAAAGCTTCGGCCGACAACCTCGATGCCATTAGCCATAAGTGCCGAGGCAATAGTGTCTCCTTCGCGAGCCGCAAGCATGCGGCCATCAAAACTAAATTGCAGTTCCTTCTCGCCGACTCGGCCGGCACCATGTCTAAATCCACTCATGACTTCACCTCCCCTTGTGCTGGAGGAGTATCATGGGGAAAGCCGACCCAACTAATATCATGGGTTAATGTATTTCGCTGTACTTTTAACCAGCTACGACAACCCAATGCATGGTGCCAATATTCTAGGTGCTCACCAGCCACGTTATCTCGTTCAAATACATATTCGTTCCAGGTTTCAAGATTGGCATCGTTAGCAGGCAAAAGCCGGCTTGCGTCTTCACCATAAGTGAATTCGGCGTGCTCGCGCTCGCCACAATGAGGACAGTTAATTCGTATCATACTGATAGTCCCTTTAATGTGCTTTTGGATAAGGGCCAGCGCCCTTTTCATCAATGGTGTAACCCTTGGCAAACCGGTCAAGGGTATAGGCTTCATTTAACGCATGGGCTTTATCATTAGCCATGGTGTGGGCAAAACACCAACCGGAAGCTGGGGTGGCTTTAAAACCTCCATAACACCAGCCTGTGTTGAGGTATAAACCATCAATAGGGCCGACATCGATAATAGGTGAACCATCCATAGACATGTCCATTATGCCCCCCCAGTTACGCAGTAGTTTTAAGCGTGACAGACTGGGCATGATAGAAAGCCCACCTGATATGACATCTTCAAATACTGGTAAATTGCCGCGTTGTGCATAAGTATTGTAGCCATCAATGTCCCCACCAAACACTAGGCCACCTTTGTCCGACTGAGAAATATAAAAATGACCAGCACCAAACGTAACCACACCATTAATCACAGGTTTATAAGGTTCGGTAACAAAAGCTTGTAGAACATGACTTTCAACGGGTAAACGTATACCGAGTTTACTAGCCAGGCGACTGGAGTTACCCGCTACGGCTAAGCCAATTTTATCAGCGCGGATGTCGCCACGAGAGGTTTTAACCCCCACGACCTTTTCGCCCTGATGGATAAAATCAACCACTTCACAATTTTGAATAATATCAACACCAAGCTGATCGGCAGCTCGAGCATAACCCCAAGCTACAGCATCGTGTCGGGCATTACCTGCGTCAGGCTGCAATAAGCCGCCAAATATCGGGAACCGTTCACTATTGGCTGCTGCCAATGTCGGTTCACGCTGTAAGACTTCATCACGAGAGAGAATTTCGGCCTTTATGCCATTTAATCGCATGGAGTTGCCGCGACGGGCAAATACATCATATTGAGACTTAGTATGGGCTAGGTTCAAAACACCACGGGGTGAAAACATGGCGTTGTAATTTAAATCCAATGCCATATCCCGCCACAAATCCATTCCATGCTCATAAAATGGTGCATTGCCATCAAGCATATAATTAGAACGGACAATCGTGGTGTTGCGACCTACATTACCGCCACCAATCCAGCCTTTTTCCAACACGGCGACCTTGGTAATACCATGTATTTTGGCCAAATAGTAAGCCGTTGCCAAACCATGACCACCCCCACCAACAACAATAGCCTCATAGTGAGACTTAGGTTCAGGATCGCGCCATGCTCTTTGCCAGTTTTTATTACCCGTCAGGGCCTGCCATGCAATATTCAGGGCGTTGTAGTTGCCCATATAGCCTCCAGTATTTTCTTTAGGGACTCCACACCCAACAATGGGTGCGAGCCAAAATCATTATGCAAAGGTACTGAAAGAGATAGTCGATAACTAAGTTAAATTCGACAATAATAGTCGAATTTAATAAAATTACAGGTGTTTATTTACTATTTTCGACGTGACTGATGGATGGAAAGCCAATAAATTAGGCCCAACATGACCCTAAAGTCACCACTAGAGGCTACAATTAAGTTATCCGATATGGACAGATATAAGTGGTGGGTGATGACGGGATCGAACCGCCGACCCTCTGCTTGTAAGGCAGATGCTCTCCCAGCTGAGCTAATCACCCACTTTGAGGTATTCGATCAACGGCGTGACCGAATGAGCTGCGTATTATATAGATAAAATCATCTTGGTCAATCCAAAAAACCATTAAATTCAAGGTATTTGTAATTTACTTCAGGCTGTAAATATAACGTTATACGGCTATAATAGCGTCAACGAATCAATAACAAGGGAATATCATGGTTATTAAACCCCGTGTACGCGGCTTTATGTGCATCACAACCCACCCTACTGGTTGTGAAGCCAATGTCAAAAATCAGATCGAATACGTTACTAGTAATGGCAAAATCGACAACGGGCCTAAAAAAGTGCTCATAATTGGCGCATCGACAGGCTATGGTTTGGCTTCGCGTATCACCGCAGCCTTTGGCAGTGGTGCCGACACCTTAGGCTTGTTTTTTGAAAAGCCGGGGACTGAAAAGAAACCTGGCACGGCTGGCTGGTATAACTCTGCCGCTTTCCATAAGCATGCTGAAGCCCAAGGGTTATACGCCAAAAGCATCAACGGTGATGCATTTTCTAATGAAATTAAGCAAGTCACCATTGACACTATCAAGGCTGACCTAGGCCAAGTAGACATGGTTGTATATAGCCTAGCGTCGCCTCGTCGCCAACATCCAATAAGTGGAGAAATTTATACTTCAACTCTCAAGCCAATTGGCAAGGATGTTGTTCAACAAGGTGTTGATACAGACAAAAACACCATCAAAGAATTCACTATCGAAGCAGCTTCGCAAGAAGAAATAGATAATACAGTAGCGGTAATGGGAGGTGAAGACTGGCAGATGTGGATAGATGCCCTAAGTGAAGCAGATGTCCTTGCCCCAGGTTGCAAAACCACTGCCTATACATACATCGGTGAAACCGTAACACGGGATATCTATTGGGATGGTACTATCGGTGCTGCTAAGAAAGACCTAGATAAGAAAGTCACCAACATCCGTCAAACCATGAACAACATCGGTGGCGATGCGCGGGTCTCCGTGCTCAAAGCTGTCGTTACTCAAGCTAGTGCGGCAATTCCAGTAATGCCTCTGTATCTTGGTCTACTATTTAAGGTTATGAAAGCTGAGGGCACCCATGAGGGTTGCATTGAACAAATCGATCTATTATTTCGGGAAAGCTTATACGGCAAAGCACCCCACATGGATGAAGAGGGTCGCCTGCGTGCTGATTACAAGGAAATAAAACCCCATGTACAACATGAAGTTGAGGCTTTGTGGGCACAGATAACGGATGATAATTTGGAACAAATTAGCGATATGCAAGGGTACAAGGAAGAATTCCTGCGCTTGTTTGGTTTTGGTCTTGATGGCGTTGACTATGATGCTGATGTTAGCCCAATTGCTGATATTAAAGCCCTAATTAGCTCCTAACCCCCATGCCCTCCAGTAGTAAGCTTGGTATTCGCAACAACATTTGGGTTATGCAAATGTTACTTGCCGGTGGTCTGGTCACCCTATCCAATGTTTACTACTGGTTTATCCTTGATGAGGCCCTAGTCTCAGCATCATCAGTCAATTTATGCACTATTATTGGGCTGGTCTATTTACTACCAGCCAGTGCTTGGCGCCACACACTGCCGACCATAACTGTCGCTCATCTAGTTTCTTATAGCTTATTTTCACAAAGCACGGCTTCGCCATTATTAGGCCTAGCTATCCTCGCCGGCGGCTTCCTTGGCGGTTACATTGGCAAACACTTAACCAATGTATGGAGCGCTAATGAATTTAGTGGTTACTTTGCTACTTACCTTCCTACGGCACCACCTACTATTATCGCTTATTTATTCATCGTTTGTGCACTCAACCTACTGCATTACGGTAATGATTTTTTAATGTATTTTAAAACAACGGACGAAATCTTATTTCACTTACATTTACTGGAATTTACTGTGCTTGGTGGCGTTGTATTTGCCATTTTGCAACTATTGCAACAGTCACAACCCGCAAAAAACTGGCCTCGGGTGATTATGGGTGCCGCACTTTCAGCAATGACTCACCTAGTTATTATTTATCTATTTCCAAACAATTATTGGTTACTCGGTTGTACTTTACTCGCCTCCGCATACTTGGTCGGTTCAATAGGCACGGCCACTGCTATCGCCTGCGCAGCTGGCTTCGCTCCTTTTAAATGGGGCCTAGACGGAAACGCTCTGATCGCGAGTACAGAATATACTAACTACGCCTTGCTTGGCTTTGTTATGAACATACTAGCCCTCATGCGTGACGGTTTTGCTAATGCTGCTAGACAGGGAAAGCCATACAGCTTTTCACTATCTCCAACAAATAGTATCAAACTGACAATGGAGGCCCCAGAAGTAGAATCTCTGCGTCTACAGCTAGAACAACAAAGCGTAGAAATAATTAACGCTAACAGAAATTTAGAAGAAAAAAATGCTGAGCTTCACAGACTCACAACACATTTAGAACTACAAAAACAGACTTACAAACATTTGGTTGAAATTGACGAATTAACCAACCTTAAATCAAGGCGCTTTTTTTCCAATCAAATAGCCGATGGCGTGCGTAATAGGGATTACTGTATCTTAATGATTGATATGGATAATTTTAAGAGCGTAAACGACATCTACGGCCACCATGCTGGGGATCTGCTGCTTATCGCCTGTGCCAAAGTTTTTCATCGCGAATGCAGTGGCAATACATTCGCTGCTCGACTGGGTGGTGAGGAATTTTGTATAGCGCTAGACACCAATGAATTACAAGACGCTTTAAAATTTGCCGAGCAAATACGTCAGCAAATCGCCAATACCAGCATAAAACTTCATAATATTGCCATCAAACGTAGCATCAGTGTGGGCTTGGCCAAACTCAAAGTTGATGACATGCTCAAGGACATAATGAGCCAAGCAGATGCCGCCCTTTATGAAGCCAAGCAGGCAGGTAAAAACTGTGTGCGAGCAGCTGATCAACAGTTTATAGAGAGTTGGCTCCAAGGCCGCAAAGCCCCAAAACTGGAAGCCATTATAAAGGGCATTGATAATAACGAATTCGTATTTCACCTGCAGCCCATATGCAAAATAGACAATGGTGATATCGTAGGGTTTGAAGCACTCATGCGCTGGGAGCGCACAGATGGCAGTATCTTGGCCCCTAGTCACTTTTTAGAATTGGCATTGTCTCGCCCTGCTTACAGTAAGTTTAGAAAAAAGGTTATGCTGCAAATAATTCCCATCATGCAGAAACTGCATGAGCTGAATGACACTTATTACTTATCGGTCAACGCGGACAGTGCCTTTTTCCATACTTCGCGCTACGTGGGGGACATCATCACTCAACTCAAAAAAGCTGGTTCCAATACAACTAAACTTGTCTTTGAACTGCCAGAAACAGCCCAGATTCACGACCACGAAATGGTGTTAAAAAATGTGAATTACTTGCGACAAAATGGCGTCCATATTGCGCTGGATGACTTTGGTATGGAACACTCCAACATGGACCGAATTCGCGATTTCCCCGTTGACTATGTAAAAATAGATCGCAGTTTTATTAAGGATCTGCAACAAAACCCTCGTTCCATTGCTATTGTTTCAGCTTTGGTGACCATGTCAAAAGAGCTACACTTTGACATTATTGCTGAAGGTATCGAAGACAAAGGGCAAGCTGAGATGCTCATAGATGCCGGTGTAACACGCGTACAAGGCTATTATTACGGCGAACCCAAACCGCTGCTTCACTGGTTAAAAAATGACAAGCATAGAGACATTCAACTATAAATTCCCACCCACTGCTACTAGGCATACCCCCCTGGCTAAACCAAATTTAATAAAAGTAGCGCCTATCACCAAGGTCCGGATATAAATAAGCCACTTCATCTGCATAACCATTAAACAGCAAGGTCTTTTGGCGTCCAAACCCACCAACAACCCGCTCAGTCGCCTGTGACCATCGAGGGTGATCAAATTGTGGGTTTACATTGGCATAAAAACCATATTCATTGGGATTTTGTCGCCACCAGGTATTGCGCGGCATACGCTCAACCAAATCAATACGCACTATCGATTTAGCATACTTAAAACCGTACTTCCAGGGCACCACCAAACGGACTGGTGCACCCGTTTGTTGTTCTAGTGGCTTATCGTATATGCCGGTGGCGAGCATCGCTAAAGGATGTATAGCTTCAGCAATAGTTAAACCCTCAATATAAGGGCCACCAGCCCAGTTTGCATTTGGCATTTGCTGCTCATCATGCAGGGTTTCGAAACGCACATATTTGGCCTTACTATTAGGTTGCGCCGCCTTAATTACTTTCGCTAAAGCAATACCGTTCCATGGCACCACCATAGACCATGCTTCCACACAACGAAAACGGCGTATATGGTTTTCAATTCCGTATTCACCATGTAACTCCGCAATATCATAGATACCCGGTTTATCGGCACCAATACCGCCAACTTCAACGCTCCAAGGGGAAGTAATAAGTGTTTTCTCAGCGCCTGAAGGGGCTTCTTTTGAAAAACCAAACTCATAATAGTTGTTGTAACTATTGATTATCTTTAACTCCGTCGCCTTAAGTTCGGGTTGCACAATCGCACCGGGAGTTACATTGTCTATGTTATTATTTAACTCTTCAGTGTCACCAAACCAACTCCCCGCTAAGGGCAATGACAGGCTAGCCAACCCTATACCAAGCATACGTCGACGCTGTCGAAATAGAACCTCGGGGGTTATATCTGAGCTCTTAATCGGCATACTTGAACCTCCAAAACATCAACAATAGTAACACCAACAACAATACGATCGGTTCGCCAGACGCCACTTTTTGTGCCATAAAATAGTGACCTAAGGACAAGGGCACAATAAGATAGGCTACGCTGTGTAGCCCTTGCCAGCGGCGAAAACCTAGCCTACGCACCGCTTTGTTGTTGGACGTGACTGCCATGGGTAACAACAAAATCAGTGCCACTAAACCAAGCCAAATAAACAGGTTGTCATTAACTTCCTGCCACATAAGAGACCAATCAAATGCAAACTCTAGGCTAACCCATACAATCACGTGTATTAAGACCATGCAAAAGCCCCATAGTCCCAAATATCGTCTAACCTTAATATACAAGCGTAAACGCGGCCACAAGCGGCTCAAGGGAGCAAATAGCAAAGTTCCTAATAGTAAATAACTAGCTGTGCGCCCACTCACATCTCGTAAATAGGTAACTAGATCTGCAGCCTGCATAGCCATCACACCTTGCCAGCCAACAAATATAATCATCCCTAAATGAATCAACCAAAGTACACGTCTTAGATCCACTTATGCTCCTTGCCATTAATCGATTTCACTATATAGTGTATATGCTATTGGAAAAAAACATTCACCGTTTTATCTACATGGAAATAGTATGTGGCAAAACATCATCAGCTTTTGGTTTACCGAACTAAGCCCCAAACAATGGTTTATGAAAGACCCACAAATAGATGAATTAATACGACAGCGTTTTTTCTCCCTGCACCAGCAAGCCATCACCGGCGAACTATATAGCTGGCGCAACAAACCACTTGGAAGACTAGCAGAAATTATTGTCCTAGATCAATTTTCACGCAATTTTTATCGTGATTCCCATCTCGCCTTTGCTCATGACAGCATGGCCCTTGTGCTCGCTCAGGAAGCCGTGCAACAAGGTGATGACCTACTATTAAACAAACCACAACGGCAATTCTTATATATGCCATACATGCACAGCGAGTCTCCTCTGGTACATGAGCAAGCAGAAGGGTTGTTCGCTGCATTAGGTGAGCCTTATGGAAAGGCACATGCCAAGCAACATCGTGACATCATTGATCGATTTGGCCGCTACCCTCATAGAAATACCCTACTTGGGCGCACTTCCAACGCCGAAGAACTAGCCTTTTTGAAGCAGCCCGGTTCTAGCTTTTAAGCATTAATAATATTATTGTTAATAACAACACTGATGTTTTAATACAAAACTACAATTTAAGGACTACTAAGAGGGTTGTGGCTCGCTAGGACATGCCGATAAAATGCGCATTGAACGAGCAAAATATGCTATCTCAGGACTGAAATTGGAACTAACATTTTTTAGAGGCATAAAAAAACCGCATTTAAGCGGCTGCCAAAGAAAAATGGCGGAACGGACGGGATTCGAACCCGCGACCCCCGGCGTGACAGGCCGGTATTCTAACCAGCTGAACTACCGCTCCGCAACAGGTGTACACGTGGTGGGTGATGACGGGATCGAACCGCCGACCCTCTGCTTGTAAGGCAGATGCTCTCCCAGCTGAGCTAATCACCCAGTGTACGTATTGACAATTTCAGGTCAGTTCAAGGGGACCTGAAAAAATGGCGGAACGGACGGGATTCGAACCCGCGACCCCCGGCGTGACAGGCCGGTATTCTAACCAGCTGAACTACCGCTCCGCATTCCTGAATGCTTCGTCGTGTTGACGTTGCGTTCAAGTGCTGCGCATTTTAATGATTTTGGCAGGCATGTCAAACGTTTAGATAAAAAAAACCTGTTTTTTTTCAACTTTTTAGAAATTGGTTAATCAACCATCAGTTTTCACATAATGCCCAAGCAATAGTACCAAAATACCCCCCTTGCAGAACCTTTATCATTTGTTAAACTCAAGTCTAGAAACAAAGGATCGCCAAATAGGAGTTTTCATGTCACGTTTAATTTCTACGCTAATTATCAGCTTTAGTCTATTAACTGGTTGTGCCTTGAGCCCGCAAACCATTGATATTTACCCTCAAGCTAAGGTTTCCGGACCCGCCTACGGTCAAGGCCGACAGATAAGCGTGGAAGTCGTCGACCTTCGCGCCAATAAAACTCTGGGTAGCCGAGGCGGCATATACGACGATACCAGCACCATAACCATTAATAACGATTTATCAGAAGCAGTAAAAGCAACGGCCACAAATGCCCTCGGGCAGCTTGGCTTTAACGGCAAGAGTTCCGCAAACCCTGCACAAATGACCATCTCTATTAAGATCCTAAGTTACCAAACTCGGCAAAAAAATCTAATCTATCATGTCGACCTAGAAACAGAATTGAGCGTTACAACCACCATCAACGGCAGTGTGCACGAGGGCCACTACAAAACCCAGGGCAACCACCAATTTGGTCAGGCACCGAATGCTAATAAGAATGCTAGCATCATTAACGCTATTTTCAGTAAGACCATTGATCGCGCTTTCTCAGACCCTAATCTGGCCCGATTCATGCTCAAGAACTAAACTATTCGCCCTTGAAATCCAAGGCCACGGAGTTAATGCAATAACGCAACCCCGTGGCGGTTGGTCCATCATCGAAAAGATGCCCCAAATGAGCACCACAATTGTCACAAGTTACCTCAGTACGTACCATACCATGACTGGTATCAGCTTCCTTGGCCACCTTACCTATTTGTAATTCAGCATCAAAGCTTGGCCAACCGCAGCCAGCATCAAACTTACTCTCGCTATCGAACAGTACCTCTCCACAACAATGACAAGCATAAACACCTTGGGCAAAGTGTTGATCATAGGTTCCACTATAGGGACGCTCCGTGCCCTTTAGCCGGCACACTCTATAAGCTTCGGGACTTAACCTTTGCCGCCACTGTTCATCTGATAATTGCACCCAATTAGTGACCATTTCCAACTCTGTCATAACACTCCCTCTAGAGCTACATCCACTTGTAAAATAGACTATTTGGCTATGGTTAACAAATAATAAGCTCAAAAAGCTAAAATAGAGAACAATTGGTCTCATTTTGGAATTGAATAATTTTTTCTTCAACGTATGATTGGTTTTAATTATCAGTTAGTCTCGGAACACAGTATGTCTCAAGTAAGAAAGTCCCATAAACTGAACAACGTTTGCTACGACATTCGCGGCCCAGTTCTAGAGGAAGCCAAACGCCTCGAAGATGAGGGCAGCCGCATTCTTAAGCTGAACATTGGCAACCCAGCCCCATTCGGCTTTGATGCACCGGAGGAAATTTTACAAGACGTTATTCACAACCTGCCACAGGCGCAGGGTTATTGTGACTCCAAAGGCTTATTTGCGGCACGCAAAGCCATCATGCATGAATGCCAGCGCAAACATATCGCAAATGTGACCATTGAAGACATATATATTGGTAATGGCGTCAGTGAACTTATCGTCATGACCATGCAGGCACTGCTCAACGAAGGTGATGAAATACTCATTCCATCACCTGACTACCCCTTATGGACAGCCGCTGTAGCCCTTTCTGGAGGCAGCCCAGTACATTATCGCTGCGACGAAGATAATGAATGGCAGCCCGACCTAGAAGACATTGAAAGTAAAATCAGTCCGCGCACCAAAGGTATAGTGGTCATCAACCCCAACAACCCTACGGGGGCGTTATATAGCCCTGAAATGCTGGAGGCCATTATCGAATTGGCGCGCCAACATAACCTGATTATCTATGCCGATGAAATCTACGACAAAATCGTTTATGACGGTTGCGTCGCTACCCCTATGTCGAGTTTAGCTGACGATGTATTTTTTGTTAGCTTCAACGGTTTATCAAAGGCCTACCGCGCAGCTGGTTTTCGCTCTGGATGGATGGTCTTGTCAGGTGCCAAGCATCGCGCCAAAGATTACATACAGGGTATAGACATGTTGGCCAGCATGCGCTTATGTGCCAACGTGCCCTCTATGCATGCCATTCAAACGGCCCTAGGAGGCTATCAGAGCATAAACGAGTTAATCGAGAAGGATGGCCGCCTGGTGCGCCAAAGAGACCTTGCTTGGCAAATGCTGACCGCTCTGCCCGGGGTCACCTGCCATAAGCCCAAAGGGGCTTTGTACCTGTTTCCTCGTCTGGATCCGGAAATATACCCTATTGAAAATGATGAGCAATTTGCTTTCGGGTTGTTATCACAGCAAAAAGTACTAGTCGTACAAGGTAGCGGTTTTAATCTTAACGATAACAACCACTTCCGAGTAGTATTTTTGCCTCACGAGGAACAACTCATAGAAGCCGTTGGCCGCATTGCTACCTACTTAGCGACCTTACGTAATGACCCCTCTGCATTGTTAATTGATTAACGATCGCTCAGCCTGATAATGATAGACCAGCCCCTTTAGGGGGGCTTCACCTCGTTCGGCAAAATCTGGATTATTCGGCAAACGCTCAACAAATGTGGCTTGTGGCAAGTTTTGCGCAATCATATCCTGAAAGGCTTGTTGACTGACTCTGGGACTATTGCAGCATAATAACAATGTAGCCTGTTTAGCCAACAAACGTGGCATGCTGCGCAGCAAGCGTGCGTAATCTTTATCAAATTCAAAGCTACCACGCTGAAATGTTGGCGGATCTGCAATCACCAAATCAAAAGGCCCCTTGCGTGCTAGCTTGCCAATACTACTGAGTACTTTGTGCGGTAAGTACTCAACGTTAGCCAATTGCTGTTCATTCAGATGCTGGTTTTCACGGCCTCGTTTTAATACCCCACCGTTCATATCGATATTTATCACTCTTTTTGCACCTCCAGCAATTGCCGCCACGGACAAGCTACAGGTAAAAGCAAAAGTGTTGAGCACATGACACCCTTGGGTGTGATAAAGCAACCACTGCCGCCCAGGTGCCATATCCATGAATAAACCACTATTTTGACGCTGCATATCAACCCAAAAAGCCAACTTGCCTTCATTGACGATGAGCTTTGCTGGCACATCTCCCCATAACACCGCCATTGTGGCTGGTTTTTGATAACGGTGTTGACTGCAAACGCCAATTAGTAGGCCATCACAATGTTGTTTAAAAGCTACTAGCAAGGCGCCTAACAAGGCCACTTCTTCGTCTGGTTTTGGCTCACTAAACCAAGTCAGTAATAGGACACCCGCATAATAATCCATATTCAGATGTTGCCATCCCGAAAAACATCCTCCACGGCCATGCAATAGGCGTTTGGCCTGCTTAGGGTGCAATTCCAATGACGAGGAAACCACCTGCTTTATCAATTCATCGACACTTAGCTCATCGACCATGGGGATTGCCTATAGGGTATAAAACCTGATCATTGTAGCCACATGTAACCGGCACCACACCTTGCAATTCAGCATCCAATACAGGATCCCCTGTATCTACCAAAAGAGGCCGATTATGTAGGGCTTTGAGCTTAGTTTTAGTGGCTAGAATATGAATATTCTGTAAGCCAATCTGGCGAATTAATGGGGCACTTAGCTGTTGATTACCGCGCCCAAAAACATGCCCCTGGCCACCGATTAGCGTAATAATCATTTCACAGCTGTGGCCATGACAAAGCCGTAACAAGGCTTCTGCACCCACATCCTTGGCAAGTAATTGCCCATTTTCCACCACATCGACACCGAGCAAGGTATTTTCCAAGCCAAGCACTTGCATAACGGCAGCGATGGTGGAACCAGAACCCATGATATAGCGCGTATCATCTTGCATGTTGTCAATTATAAAATCAGCAATATCCTGTAATACCAGTTCTTCTACTTCTACTCCGCTGGACTTGGTCGCTTGCATATACTGATGTTCCTCCGGCACCAGCAATTCCCCATAGTACTGCGATTTGACGCGCCCTTGGCGAAACACCACCTCATCAATATCCCTTACCTCTTGACTGCGCAGGCTGACTAGCTCACCCCGCACTAATTGAGCAACAACTTCTCCAGCTGCTTTCGGTGTAATACCATAGACACCAGAATGAATTTTCACACCAGCGGGCACGCCAACCACCGGCACCTGCTCACCAATTGCTTGCAACAGGTCTCTGGCGGTGCCATCACCACCAGCAAACATAACAACGTCAACATCGGCGGCGAGCAAGCCTTGAGCTGCGGCTAAAGTATCGGCTGCCGTTGAGGGCTGCGTTGCTGCTTTGCCTAGTACCCTAACTGGCAAACCTGCACTTCGTGCACAACTTTCACCCATATCATTAGCCCAGCAAAAAACCTCTACACCCATATTTGATAAGGCTTTCAAAGCAATCTGACAGCGTTCATTGGCGCGTGGCACAGCCCCCTTTGCTAAGGCTTCCTTAGCTACCCCGTCAGTTCCTTTTAGCCCCACACTGCCACCTAACCCTGCCAAAGGATTAACAATTAAACCTAACTTAAACGTCATGTTAAACTACCTTAAATCCGAGTCCAGATAACAACCTTCGAGACTCTTGCTGCCTCACCCCAACTACCTTTAATGTGCTAAATTCTCGTCTCACTGGATAGGATTTACGCAACTTATCGAAAGCTAGCGCAACCTGATCACCATGCTGTAGTGCCAATTCTTGGCGTGTCCGCGCATCATCCTGATTAAGGTTATACACACTACTGCAGGCGGCATTTAACACCCCCTTCACATCGGCTCCTCTATCGACCTCAATGCTTTGTACTAAGGCTGCAGGCATTAATGACGCTAAACTTTTATCAATGGGTAAATCAAACTGTCGACACAAAGCCTGATAGATCATTTCTGTGCCACGCATCTTGCCTTCTAATGAATGGCCAGCAATATGCGGCGTGACAATCTGACAATGAGGAATAATACGGGGATCTACATTCGGTTCGTGCTGCCAAACATCAAGGTAAACATACAGGTCTGCTTGCTCTTGCAAACGTTTAAGTAGAGCAGATTGATCAACCACTTCTCCGCGACCTGCGCTAATGAGCACGCTCTGTGGGCCCAGTTGTTGGATAATGTCGGCACTGATCAAATCCTGTGTTGCGTGCTCTGAATGCTTTATCAAAGGCGTATGAAGGCAAACGATATTGGCCCTATGGATCAACTCTTGCAAGCTAACATAAGGCAAGTCTGGCTCATCTCCAACAGCCTCTAGTGGCGGATCAGAGCAGATCACTTTAAAACCGGCGGCTTGTAGGCGCTTAATCAGTCGCCCCCCAACATTGCCAGCCCCAACCACACCAACAGTGGACGCCCATGGGTCTACACCATGCACTTGCCAGGCATGATTTATCCCATTGATCGCGTAATCCACCACACCCTCGGCATTACAGCCCGGCGCGTTGCTCCAAGTGATTTTTTGAGCATCCATATAAGCCGTATCTAAATGATCGACACCAATGGTACAAGTGCCGACAAACTGGACGGCACTGCCGGCCAATAACTGTTCATTAACTTTTGCCGTAGTGCGCAGTACCAGTGCATCAGCATCAGCAACCTGTGCAGCACTAATGTGACGTCCATCCACTTTAACAATATCGGCAATGGAAGCAAAAAAGGCCTCTAATAGTAGAATGTTTTCGTCGGCCACGATTTTCAGCTTAGGCATGTCTAGGTCTCTCAAGATAGTTAGCGGTTGGCAATGTTCCGTCTAGCGTCAGCATACCATTGGCTCAAGTTGGGTACTTCGCCCTGTTCATCTAATCGCGGGTAGGCTAATTCATAGTGCTGACAATAATCAGCAATGGCAGGATGACACCAGCGAAACAGTGTATCTTCATAAGCTTGACCTGTCAGTAGAGCACGCCCATACATTCCTTCAAATTGCCTTTGGCGCTGTGCTTCTAGCAAAATAACAGCCCCAGCAACAGACACATTAAATGAGTGGGTCATACCCAACATGGGAATAGTCACATGATAATCGGCCGCCTTCGTTGCGGCTGGACTAACACCCTCCATTTCGGCACCTAAAATAAGCGCTGTCGGACGAGTGTAGTCAACGTTTTTAAAATCCACAGCTCTATCGCTAAAATGTGCTGCAACCAACTGCATGCCTTGCTGCCTTGCGACGAGCAAAGCGTCATCAATCTGCTCATACTGCTGTACATTGACCCATTGCTGACTACCTCGGGCGGTGCCGCCATAATCTCGATAACTGCCTAGGGGCAAAACAGCATGGGCTTCGTGGATGCCCACTGCATCACAGGTGCGCAACAGGGCAGCGATATTTTGTCCTTTATTGACCTGATCGGTAATAATTGTGAGATCAGGTTGACGCTGCGCAAGGGTCGCTTGAAACTTAGCTAAACGTGATGGAGTCATGGCAAAAATAAGTCTAAGATATAAAACCTCAATAATACCAACTTAAGGCCAGTATTTGTTACACTAGGGCCTGATTTGATTTGATTATTTATGTTAATAATGAACAACCCACCCACCGTATTAGCCTTTCAAGGTCATGAAGGCGCCTATTCTCACCTTGCCTGTACGAAAGTTTTTCCAGGCATACCCACCCAAGCATGCCTCACCTTTGCTGATGCCATGGAAACGGTAGAACGAGGTGAAGCCGACATGGCTATGATTCCTGTGGAGAATTCTACCGCTGGGCGAGTAGAAGAAATTTACCGACAGCTTCCCAAAACGTCTCTCCACATTATCGGTGAACACTTCGAGCCTGTTAATCATTGTCTTATGGCCATCAAAGGCAGTCATATTGACAACATCAAAACTGTAGCTTCACACCCCCAAGCACTAGCTCAGTGTAGCCTTCATACCAAACAGTTAGGCATGCAGCCACAAGCCACTCTTGATACCGCAGGTGCAGCCTTGGAGGTAAGCCAACGTCGTGACCCAAATCATGGCGCCATCGCTTCCAGCTTAGCGGCCGAGCTCTATGATTTGGCCATTCTGCAAGATAACTTTCAGGATGTGGACGGCAACACCACCCGTTTCTTAATTCTGTCTAGAGAACACACCATACCTGTTCGCGAGGTAGGTAAAAAATACATAACATCGTTTTTATTTACCGTGCGCAACATACCTTCCGCCCTCTACAAAGGTATGGGCGGATTTGCCACTAACGGCGTTAACATGGTCAAACTAGAAAGTTACACCCCTGGCGGGCGCATGATTGCTACCCAGTTCCATGTGGACTGCGAAGCCCACCCTGATGATCGAAACATGATATTGGCCATGGAAGAACTAGCCTATTTTGCCAAAGACATCCGCATGCTAGGCACCTATTTAGCTAGCCCATACCGAGACTTAGACTGATCTTAAGA
>JAAERS010000420.1 GCA_024230095.1 Gammaproteobacteria bacterium
CGGATCGAGAAGCCAAAACGCCCCTAGATCCTGCTATTGGCAAACAGTTTGGCAAGATTTGTAACGACAATGGCGTCATGGTCAGAGTAGCAGGCAATAGTATTATGGTGTCGCCACCGCTGATCATCAACCAACAGGAAAGCAACCAGATTCTGGTGGCTTTGGATGTGGCTTTAGCCGCCATTAGCGAATCATAGGCCAACTAGACTAGCAAGGGCGGAGGCAACTCAGTGAGCGCGGGTATTACTGATTGGTGGAACTTTAAGTACGTGACCAATACGCTCTATGGGTTGTGGAATTTTCTAACCATGAACATACCCAAGGCTACCGCTTGGTAGGTTTTCATGGTGAATAGCCTGTTGCGCCAGCAAACAACAGCCGTTTTTTCATATTCACCGAAACTGATGCTTATGTTGCTGGGCAGTGTGTGCCCTAGTTATTCTGTTTACCTTTGAACCAGTACCGATCAACTTGTTCTTTATGATCGCTGAAATCGTTCTGCGTGAATTTTATCCTACATCACTGGCCATAACGGGATAACCATGTATCTCCAATATAGTGCGGGCTCTTCAAGATTCTGACCGCACTGTCGATAATAAAAACCAATAGCCTTACGTATTTGGAATGCCATGGTTTTGCGCACCCTGATAATTACCGGTGGCCTGTTGCTTAGTGTTGCTGCTACCGCCCAAGATATGTCGACCTGGTCCGACAGATCCCTTTGTCGCCTGCAAAACACGCTGGTCGAAAACGCCCTGTATCATGCTCAGGTGCGCAGCCGCGGTTTAGTATGCCCACCAGTGGGTAGTCGTGAAACACCTTATCGCAAAGCTTTTTATCAAAGCACTAGCGCCCAATGCCAACCATCATCACTGTCTATTGAGGATAATTTGCCAGCCACACCAAGCTTGGACCTACGCGATCACATTGCGGTTAAGAGCTCCATTATTGCCAGTCATACAACTGCCGAATTACTCATAGCCCATGACTTTAATGGTGACGGAATTGATGACTTGATGGTTAATGCAGGCCTGCCAGAGACCAACTTAATCCTACTCACGGGTCAGCCCAGCGGCCTCTTTATTGACCAAGCTCTGGCCAATGCAAAAGGTGCCACAGGTGAGCTCAACCGCCTGCAATTAATTGATGCCAATCAGGATCAGTGGCCAGATCTTTTGGCTTTTAACGTCAGTGGCCCGATTCAGTTGTTTATTAATCAGCAAGGTCAAGGTTTCAAGGCCGTATTGCTGGCCGCGGAGCACCTTCCTACGGGCAGTATGGGCGGTGTCTTAGTTGACCTTAACGGCGATGGAATAGCGGAGTTGGCCGCCATTAGCCACCCAGTCAGCAACCCTCAATCACCACTAAAAGGGCAAGGTGAATGGCGATTTGAGAACACACTCAAGGCCTATTCACCGCTGCTAAACTGGCACCATAGTCAAGATATAGCCGCCGGTGACTTAAACAACGATGGTTATCAGGATTTGGTAATCAGCCTATCCGCCAATGCTGAAACAGACCCGGTAAACCCAGCGGC
>JAAERS010000421.1 GCA_024230095.1 Gammaproteobacteria bacterium
AGCAAGCGATTTATTGTGACAACTACCGGCAGTCTCTTAGGGATCATACTGTGTGACATTATTGGAAGACCCACCACAGTACTGTCACTCATTATCACTCACCCTCTAATGATAGAACTAACCTGAACAACAACTTGTTTAAGTGAGGTGTGGCGCACCGTGTTTAATAAAGCCTTAACATCAAACTTGTGGTGTCTTTCTGCCTCAACACCCACTTGAGGCATTCTTGACAGTCCCGTTTCTACTGCATGCTCAGAAAACTTCTTATTTTTCCAGAAAAATGCACCCGGCATGGTGGTTGGAATAACCAATGTATAAAACATAATCCTTCCCAAATAAGAAGTAACCAGCATTGATATGAAGGTAGCAACAAATAATATATTACTTGGCAGAAAAACCAACATCGATAAGGCCAACATGTTGATCACCAAAATGACATTTCTTAGTGTGTACGTTTTGCCAAAGGTCGTGACTTGTTCAAAATACGAAGCCTGCCCTTCACCGGTATTTTGCATGTCTTTACGATGGACGATATGACCTACGCTTTCTACTATCACTCCAATGCATGCGACAGCTGCTAACACGGGGATAAAACCTGAATCAGTAATAAACAACAATCCCACTGCGCCAAATAGAAGGCTACCCAAAGATAACACGCTACCATAGAAGGCACTGGCAGTTTGCCAGTGATCCCAGAAAGGCCTCGCTTTGATGCGATACAGTTTATACATGTAGTATGAACCAAGAACAAAGCCCACTACTGTGATAATAAATGCTGCATTTAACAACCAAACCTGACCTAAAATTGAGGCCACTGGTATCGTAAGCAAACCACCAAAAAACAGCGTCACACCGGCAATTTCTCGACTAACCGGGGAATGTCGCAAATTATAGAAACCCCGATAAAAGAAATGTGGCTTACCCAAGTGCATATTAAGTTTGAACATGCCATAGCCAAGTAGCGCAAGCAATATACCAATCATTGGGTAATAAGCGCTGGACTGCAAAACATCATTGATAGGTACTAAATTGAACCAATGACCCAAGATTAGCCACAAGGCAGCGCCCATCACGGCTTGAGTTGACAGGGTAAAAATAGCATGTGCATTTTCGTGGGAGTGAAGCAATTTAGGCAGGCCCCATTCTTTGTTATGAGAGTGCGTTTTCTCATCAACAGCAGATTTGAATTCTCCGTTGCTTTGCTTATGGTATTTAACGGCCATACCATCAGGTCTAACCATATCACGCTGTGTTTCTTTAGTTTGCTGAAAACGAATATTAGGGTGGGTGATATCTGCTGACGGGAACCCAGGGATGGACGTTTTGGCCTGATTCCTGTTTTCTGGAATGCTTTCTACCACGCCGAAATCCAAAGCATTACCCAAGCAAGCGCTTACGCAGGCCGGCTTTAAACCTACCTCCAAGCGATCAACGCACATATTGCATTTAGAGACCTGGCCTTTTACCGGATCCAGTTGCGGGGCGTTGTAGGGACATACCCAAGTACAATAGCCACAGCCAAAACAAATGTCAGGATCCTGCAATACGGCCCCATATTCAGCAAACTTGGTATAAGCGCGGGTCGGGCAACCTTTCAGGCACACAGGGTCGGTGCAATGATTACACGCCATGGAAATATTCAAGCGTTGATAATCAGGATAAGTCCCCCCTTCCACAAAACCAACCGAACGAAAGGCTATATGGGCAGGGTTATCATTCTTCTCGCTACAGGCCACTTCGCAGGCATGGCAGCCAATGCAATTATCCGCATTAAGGTAAAATCCGTGTTGTTTATAGCGATCTGGGTTGTCACCAACAGCATTATCACCGTTTATGTTTAAACTTTTACCACGTTTTTCATCATCCAAAGTTACGGTTTCTATTAGCTCACCATAACAGCTAGTTGTTTTGCTTTCTTTTTCACTTAAGAAAGCATATTTAGGCTCATCGCTACGAATTTTAAACATAATATGTCTCTAAAACCCCCTCATTTCCATACTTAATTTTGCCGCGGCTTTTTGGTCCACTATGGGTTCGACACGAACAGCATGTTGTTTAAAGGCCGGTTGTCTTGAATAGGGATCGAGTAAACCTAACGTTAATCGATTGGCACAATCATGGAAATGAAATGGCAAAAAAATCATGTTTTTTGCCACTCGCTGGGTATGTTTTGCCATGACCACAGCATCAGAACGTCGAGAAACCAAACGCACATAGTCACCATCTTTAACAGCCAACTGGACGGCGGCATCTGGGTTAATCTCAATAAAAGGTATGGGGCTAAATTTATTGTTATTTCCAACCTTGCCGGTCTTTGTACGAGTATGGAAGTGCTCAACAAGGCGACCGGTATTTAACCAGACTGGAAACTCTTCATCAGGAGTCTCATTATTATCAACAAAAGGCAGTGGAATTAACTTGGCCTTACCATCGGCATAACAAAAGGTAGTCGGTTCTGTATACAACCTACCACCACCGGCTACAGGAGACTCTCCACGCTCATTTTGTGCCTCTGTATAAGGCCACTGAATTCCACGACTTTGCTCTATCAAGTCATACGTCATACCTGAGATATCACACAAGCGGCCTTTCGATAACAGCTTCATTTCCTCAAATACAGCAGCTGAAGTTTCAGGGAATTTGACCTTACCATGCTCGTTAAAACGTTCGGCAATTTGGTTAAATATCCATAAGTCTGGCTTGGAGTCTCCATGTGGTTGGGCTACACGTGTGACTAGATTTACACGCCTTTCGGTGTTGGTCATCACACCCTCTTTTTCACCCCAAGTGCCAGCTGGTAAAAATACATGGGCATATTCCGCAGTTTCTGTATCGGCATAACAATCCTGCACCACACAAAAATCCAGATTTCTCATCGTTTTTCTGATTCGGGCCGTATTGGGCATCGAAGTCAGCGGATTAGTGGCAATAACCCATAAGCCTTTAATCTCCCCTGTTTCGATGGCCTGAAAAATGTCGGTTTGAGCCAAACCCCGTTGGGTCGGCAGGAAATCGGCGTCGATACCCCAGAAGTCGGCAATTTCTTGTCGGTCCTCTGCATTTTCCAAATACCGGTGATTAGGAAGCCCTGAACATGAAGACCACTCTCGTGTCCCCATAGCGTTACACTGCCCAGTAATTGACAGGCTGGTGCCTCCAGGTTTACCGATGTTTCCTGTTATCAAGGACAGGTTATTAATTCCAACCACGCCATCTGACCCATGGGTCGATTGATTAATACCCATTGTCCAAATCTGCATAGATGCCTTGGCTTTAGCATATAAACGCGCCACTAAGCGAATACTGTCCTCATCAATGCCACAAATTGTTGCCGCCATGGTGGGATTGTATTTTTCAACTTCTGCCTTTAATGCTTCTATGCCATTCGTATTTTTTTCAATGTAATCTTGGTCTTCCAAACCCTCATCTAAAATGACATGCATTAAGGCGTTTTGTAATACGACATCGGTGCCTGGCGTGATCGCCAGATGAATATCTGCATTTTGTGCCAACATGGTGACCCTAGGATCAACAACAATCAGTGGAAATTGGCGTTTTTCCTGAGCTTCTTTAAAACGCCAATAAATAACCGGATGCTGTTCAGGCAAGTTGGAGCCCCAAGCAATCAAACAATCGGTATGTTCAAAATCTTCATAGCAACCAGGTGGGCCATCTGAACCAAAGGAACGTTTGTAGCCTGATACAGCGGACGCCATACATAGCGTGGTATTGCCGTCATAATTATTGGAGCCTATCAAGCCACGAGCCAACTTGCCCAAGGTATAGAATTCTTCGGTCAACATCTGTCCAGTGGATACTATTGCCACAGAATCTCGGCCATATTTATGCTGCACCGCCTTGATTTGACCGGCAACCTTGTCTAATGCACTATCCCAGTTAACTTCAGCCCAAGGTTGATCAATTTGATCACGTAACAAAGGTTTGTCACCTCGTCCTGCTGAAGAAAGTAATTCATGCTCCATGATGCCTTTCAAGCACAGCTTGCCACGATTCACATCAGCACCACCAACACCACGAGAGGAAACCGGTTTACCTGCCTGATTCAACCCTACTTCCATCGAACAGCCAGTAGAGCAATACCCACACGTGGCATACTTCCACTGAGTGACCTGCTTATCGGCAATCTTAATAGGGTTTTTCTGGCTTCTTCCAAATAACATAGTACTAACCTACAACATCATTTTGATATGTATATTCATAAAATAAAAAAGTAACTTTGAGCTTACCAACCGAATTATTGAGACAGTAACAACGTCAGTAGTGTGAAAATAACTAAAAGTAAAAGCGCGGATAGCCCCCGCCAAAAAGTTAACGGGTTTCGCTCAATCAAAGGCGTACTCACCTTTAAATAATCGGGGTTTGGACGTGACAAATCGGTTAACAACTCACTAAAGCTGTCGTACCGGTTCTCAGGAGAAAACGAAACAGCTCTCTTTAAAGCACTATCCATCCACATAGGTACTTGCTGGTTATATAGTCGAATGGATTGATAATCAGAACGTTTACGTCTTCTTGCTCGATCTTGCTTTCCATAGGGGTATTTACCACCGGAAAGCAATCTGTAGAGCATCACTCCCAAAGAGAACTGATCACTTCTAGGCGAGGCTTCAAACCCCTCAAAAAGTTCAGGAGCAATATAATTAGCGGTGCCCTGAACGTGTTGATGTTCAATAGGGGTGTAAACTTCATGCATACCAGAAACATGAACACAACCAAAATCAATGATTTTTAGCATGCCATGAGCATCGATCATAATATTTCCGGGCTTGATATCTTGGTGCACCATTTCTCGTTTATGAAAGGCTCGTAACCCTTTTACCACCTGGTCAGCGATATCACGTATTTTGTCCAACTCAGGTGTTGGATTATCCACGCTCCATTGTTCTAACGACTGCCCGTCAAGGTATTCCGTTATATAGTACAATCGACTGCGCGTTCTTTTTGTCTGGTGTATTTTGAATACATAGGGATTATTAATGGACCGCCCGATCCATTCTTCGTGGGCAAAACGGTCTATATAAACAGGATCATCATCAAAATTAATTGATGGTGTCTTCATTACCACCACTTCACCGGTATCTGTATCCTCTACCAAATAAACCTGTATCGTACGACTGGCATGAATTTCCTTGATGATACGATAACCATCCAGCATATCGCCCACATCAAGATGCGGGGGAAAAGGGAGTTTGGTGAGATCACGCAGGAATTCATGTTCATCTTGGTTTGGCAGCGCTTGGATCCGAACCATCTGACAAGTGACATTATCATCGCTACCGGCAGTAATCGCCGCTTCTACCAGACCCTTGGCAGACGCTTCCAAATCAGCGTCTTTGATTAATGCCACATGAGCACAAATATCCTGATCACTAATAAAACGATGGATTCCATCAGTAGTCAGTACGAACACATCTCCCACTTGAAGCTCGGTAACATCATAGTCAATACGTACCGTACACTCCCCCCCCATGGCTCGTGTCAAAGACAATTTACCACCGCTCACGCGGGTGTCATGATCCTTTGTAAGGCACTCTATTTCCTGTTTACGTATCCGGTATATCCGTGAATCCCCAACATGAAAAAGATGCGCTGTGGTTGATTTAAGCACCAGAATGGATAGTGTTGATGCCAATCCTAAATTAGATTGGAAACGGCACTGCCCCTGGCTGTATAACCATGAATTCACTGAACGAACAACGCGCTCCCCAGAAGTCTGAACGCTCCATGTGTCCGGCGTGCTGTAATAATCATTGATGAAGCCTTGAACACAGCTCTCACTTGCCTCACGCCCCGCTTCACTACTACTTACACCATCAGCTATAGCAACCACAATACCCTTATACTTCAGGGCTTCCTCGTCAGGCAGGCGAATACCGCAGCTATCTTCATTGCTATCTTTTATGCCTTGATTGCTGTATTGGCCAGCCTGAATATTGAGGTTCTTTATCATAATGATTTTTAATGTAATGAGATCTCTTCAATGCTCCCATCGGGAAGAACTTCAACCATGGTGCCTTTTGGCTCATCCAGGAAGAATGAGCACAATACGGCCACGACAATTCCCCCGGCTATGGTCATAAAGAATGCTGAATAGGACACCAATGAAAATACCGTTAGAAACAACACAGCACCTATGTTGCCGTATGCCCCAACCAAGCCCGCAATTTGTCCAGTCAGACGCCGTTTAATCAATGGCACGACCGCAAATACACAGCCTGCTGCTGAACCTAAAAAGAAAGAACACATCATCATCACAATAACGGCCATCGCAATGGGCCACTCATCATTAATTTGTGACATGGCCAAAAATCCTATAGCCGCCCCAGAGAGCATAATTACCAAAGAATATTTGCGCCCAAATTTATCACTAATCCAACCACCGGATGGGCAAGAAAGTACATCTGTTATGGCAAAACACGCGCCAAAGATGCCCGCTAGAGCCACAGGGATCATAAATGTATTTTTGAAAAACAAAGGCAGCATCGAGACAACAGCGAGTTCCGAGCCAAAGGTCACAGCATAAGCGACACTAAGTATGGCCACTTGCTTAAACTTGTATTGCTGAATTTCAGGCAGTGGTTTAACAAATATCCCTTTATTTACCTTATAAATCTGACTGACTTGAAAGATATAAATACCAAGTAATACGACATAAACAACATTGGCCGCCATATCACTAATCAACCCTAACCCAGTGACCTTCCAGACAAGCACCGCCATGGCTATATACATCGGGATATTCAGCAATATATATATATAGAAATCAGCTTTTTTTGCGACTTCTAAGCCGCCGGATTTATTGGGTTTGAAATAAGTGGATCCTGCAGGTGTATCCGTTACTGAAAAATAGTATATAGCGGCATAAACCAAGGCAATTATCCCCGTAACAGCCGTTGCATAACGCCACCCGTCTTCTCCTCCAAATAACAGGGCAAGCGTTGGTAGGACAATGGCAGCAGCAGCAGAGCCGACATTACCCATGCCCTTATAGATACCCTCAGCCAAGCCTAATTGTTTAGCAGGGTACCATTCACTTATCATGCGGATGCCTATCACAAAACCTGCACCCACAAAACCTAACATAAAACGAGCTAAGGCCAATGTTTCGAAGCTAGTCGCCAGCGCAAAGAAAAAACACAAACCAGCCGTGACCAGTAGCATAGCTGCGTACATTTTCCTTGGACCATATACATCCACCAACATGCCAGTAATGATTCGGGCGGGAATGGTAAGCGCCACATTAAGAATCAAAAGCGTCTTAATCTGCTGATCCGACAACCCCATTGATTCTTGAATGGCGACAAGCAAAGGGGCATGATTAAACCAGACTAAAAAGGTCACAAAGAAAGCAAACCAAGACATGTGCAAAATCTTCGCTCTTCCGGTAAACGAAAAATAGTTTGATTTCATAGCTGATAAGCCCATGATTATTACCTACTCCTAAATACAAAAAATATCGAATTGAAAGATATGACTGTGCTTCCTTCAGGCATCACTTTCACCTGGCAAACACCCCTGACTATTGACTGACAATTATCCAACCTCTAAAGAGCGCTGACGTGACACAACCGCTATAACCAAATACTCACAAGCCAGTGAATGCATAAATAGTGCCAACTTATACATTGTGGCTAAAATGATCTAAATCAGATAATGAAAGATGAACAGTCGGACCCATTCCACGCTTAATACAGTGACTTGCACAGATGTAGTGCGATCATGAAGAGCATCAAGGGCTCCACGCTATTAGCATAACTACCGGAACAGCCGCGCCTAAACACCTTTTGAGCCTTATTATCCGGTGACACTTGCTTCTATTTTTTATTAGGTAAAATGACGGGAATCAATTGATTGAAGATAAAAAAATAAGGATAAATACCCATATTAAAAACAATAGATTGCACAATAGCAGTGCATTTATCATAAGAGATACAGGTTTTGCACCACCAGCATTACAGCTAAAATTAGGCTATAGGCATACTCCCACTGCCCCCTTAGTCCCCATTACAGACACCTAATTGGGTATTTTCTATACGAGCTTTAATTAACCAATAATCTCATTTGTACTGCAATGGGGCCATTGGATGTCATTAACTAGAATTACAAATTGGAGGTGGCCAATTTAAAAGGGAGGAATACTTGATTGTATTCAAAAGCGGGGAAAGAGGAGTTGGTTAGGCCTAAGAGCATGCTCGAGCCTGACTCTGATGAGATACTCAATAGTGAGGGCATTAACTCTCTGATTGATGAATATTGTGAGGCTCTTCGTAAAGCAAAGAATCAGGGCTTGGGACGCACTGTCATCGGCTAGTTCATCGCCCCATGTCTCTGTGGGATGGGCTTGTGCAGCGTATTTTAGAGCAAACCAGATATCTTGGACTGGTGGGTATAGCCGTTCATTAATTATCAGCTCCCAGCCATTAATATATTCATTTTGAACATTAATTTGCTTGTCTTTTATTGACTAGCCAAAGGAGCTGCCCCTTCGTCTATCTGAATGCAGCCTGCTCCGCCATCGTAAAGGCGTTGCACACTCTCATGCCGTCTCTCTAGAACAGCCCGCTGATTCAGGTACCCTTTGTCGGTGATTTCGTTGGCGTCTATTGATGGCGGCTCCCTCAGGAACATCGCCAGTGAAACACGAGTACTACTGGCCGGTTTTTCCTGATTATGTCGGGCAAGGCCGATTTGCAAGGCCGTGACTACCTTGTCGTGAGACAGAAGCTGATCCAAAGGCATCCCTTTATCCTCATGTGCTACCAAGTTGCGCATACCCGCCTCGTTTGGAAAGATCAGAATACCAATATGTCGGCGATCATGCCCGGTAATCACAAGGTCCTGAATTACGTCTCCAGCAACGGCTATTATTTGCACACGCAACATACCCACAGTCACCCAGGTTCCCATTTCTAGTTTAAAGTCTTCCGCTGTGCGACCATCAAAAACTACGCCTTTGGATGGCTCTGAGGCCTCCGCAAGTCGCCCAGCATCACCGGTAAGGTAGAACCCATCCTGATCAAAAGCCGCCGCCGTTTTTTGCGGATCACTCAAATAACTTACCATAACGCTCGGCCCCTTAACTCGCAATTCAAGTTTAGAGCCATTAGGAACCATTTTGACCTCGGTTCCCGGCACCGGGTTTCCTATGACCCCCGCCCGCTCTATGGGGAAATGCACAGCGGTAGCAAGAGGCCCAGTCTCGGTAGCGCCCCAAGAAGATACCATTGGCACCTTGACACCAAGCGAAGCTTTAGATAAGGCTTCAAGTCTCTTCCAGACACTTTGTGGTAAGGCCGCTGCCGCATAAAAGATAAGGTCCAGATTTTTGAAAAAGGCATCACGAAGAGATTCAGACTCTTCGAAGGCTGAAACCAACATATTATAGCCTAAGGGCACATTGAAGCTGATAGTGGGTGACACGTCATGCAAGTTATCCAGCGTCTTCTCAATCAAACCCGGTACAGGTTTACCATTATCAACGTATAAAGACCCACCATTTCTTAATATCATATTAAAGTTGTGGTTACCGCCAAAAGTATGGTTCCAGGGCAGCCAGTCGAGAATAACTGGGGGCTTTTGCTCAATAAAAGGCCAAACCTGTGCAAGCATCTGCTGATTGGCACAAATCATTCGTTGCGGGTTTAAGGTTCCCTTCGGCAAACCCGTTGATCCTGATGTAAACAAGATTTTGGCGATAGTATCTGGGTTTGTCTCAATAAACCGCGTTTCGACTGTCGCCGACGCACTTACCTGCAAAAGGTCATCAAGTTTGACTGCACCTTTAGGTACATTAGTGGCTGCCACTACTCGTCCTGAATCAATGGCAATGGCTGCCAAAGCCTTAGCAAACAGATCACCATCCTGAACAAAGATGGCTCCGGGGTGCACCAAAGCCACTATATGCTTCAGTTTGGCAAAGTCTTTCGATATGAGGGAATAGGCTGGAGAAACCGGCACCACCGGTATGCCAACATACATAGCGGCTAGCTGCAGCAGCCCATTTTCGATGCTGTTATCCGATAAAATAACCATAGGTGAATCTTCTGAAACACCCATATCCAACAAAGCTTGGGCTAACGATGTCACTTTGGCTAAGGCTTCAGCAAAGGTGACTTTGCGCCAAACTCCACTCTTACCAAGACGATCAGCCAAGAATACACGTACCGGCGCCTCAGTAGCCCAACGATGAAGATGCTGGCAAATATTATCGGGATATTCGCCAAGAACCTGTGTGGATTTCAATATAAAAGCGCCATCTTCCAGGTCTGTTTTAATGACTGACGGCTTAGCAAAAAACGCTGGGGAGTTAACCATATTTCTACTCTCCTATAAAAACCGGTTTGTGGCCTTCAATAATACTGGATAATCCGTTTAACGCATCCTGAGTGGAGAAAATTTCATATAAGCCATCAAGTTCAAGTTGCAGCGCCCTAGGAAGGTCCAACTCCGCACCTTGATCGATCAGCTGCATAGACTTCTTAAGCGCAAGTGGCGCCTTCTTTTGCAATACCTTTGCATATTGTATGTAGGCCTGATCGGTGGCCTCACCAGTAAACCCATAGAACACCTGTGCCTGTGATTGGCTTGCGCTAAGAGCAGGTGTAACAGCATCCAGGTCCGCTATATCGTTAATATCAGTCAGGCTCGGCACAACTGTGTCAACCAAGCCAAAGGCTAGAGCTTCTTGGGCGTGGACGAAAGCGCCCGTTGCAACTAAATATTTACTCAAGCCTTTACCCATTAAGCGCGTTGTCCGTTGGGTACCACCCAAGCCCGGGTATATGCCTATGCCCGTTTCTGGAAAGGCCGCGATAAGCTTATTAGTTGCTATACGGCTGTCACAAGCTAAGGCCAACTCCAAACCACCGCCAAAGGCCATGCCATCCAGATAGGCTATTGTCTTTTTCTCGGATGCTTCTATACGTGACAGTAAACTCTGTCCATGGAGAGTAAATTGATAAATACGCTCCAGATCATTGTTGCGAATATTATCGACGAAGAACTTTATGTCTGCACCAGCAACAAACGCCTTACCGCGCCCAAATAAGATAATCTTGTTTACGGCCGGGTTGGCATCCAGAGTATCAAAACAATGGATCAACTGACCAATGACATTCTCATTCAAGGCATTCATGGCATCAGGCCGATTAAGCTCAATAACACCAGCTTCTCCAACCACATGAAGCTTCACATGCTCAACAGCGAAACCCTTATTCAGGTCGGTATCAGCAAAAATAGCCGGAACTTTGTTGTCCCATTTCCTAAACACCTTATCCACCAAGGCCTTTATGTAAGGTAATCCATAATGGTTAATGAGTTCAAATGGCCCACTTGGCCAGCGCAACCCCAGACGAGCAGCCAGATCTGTATTTGTAACCGAGCACCCGCCCTCACTGACCATCTGCGCGGCTACCCCAAGAGGCATCGCCAGCAGGCGGCTTTTGACTTCATTCTCGTTGTTGGAGCCGCCATTTCTGCATGCCGTAGAATGACAGTCCCAGTCGTCGCCAGTTGCAACCTGAAGCCTGAGAATTTCCGCTGGCGTGTACATAGGGCCAAACGCCCCAGCTAGGGTTTCCGCGGCATGCAAAGCGATGGGCAAACCAGAGGCATTCATCAAGGCGAACGGGCCCATATTGACCTGGAAAACCTCTTCCGCAATCTGATCGATAAAGGCAATACTGCCATGCCCTTCTTCAAGCAATCGCGTAGCCTCAGTCAGCCAAGGTACAAAGAAGCGATTGACTGCAAAACCGTACTGGTCCGCCACTACAATCGGTACCTTATCGAGAGTTAAGTAAAAGCTTACCAATCGTTGAACCTGTGCCTCATCACTATGTGCGCCGGGAATCACTTCCACTAGTTTGTTTTTTGCAGCATGATAAAAATAATGGATGCCAATAAAGCGCTCCTGATTATTGAGCGACGAACTAAGTACAGAAATAGAGAATGATGATGTATTAGAGGCAATGATGCACTGAGGTCCAACATGGGCCTCAATTTGCTCGAATACCTTTTGCTTGATATGGAAGTCTTCGAAGACAGCCTCAACCACCAATTGACAATCCACCAACTTGCAGTAGTCCGTGGTGGTGGTTAACGACTGCAACAAAAGCAACTGCTCCTTGGAAGTAATAATTCCGCGAGAGAGTGCTTCTGATAGAGATACCTTCAGGCCTTCCATTCCCTGCAAAAGCGTTGCTTCGCTGATATCCAACAAGACCACATGAAGGCCTTTCATCAAGAAGTGTTGGGTGATGGCGATGCCCATGGTTCCGGCACCAATAACGCCTACTCGTTCAATTGTTTGAAAAACATTAACCGTCTCGGTGATCGGCTTGTTCATGACGAGGCTCCTTGTCCATTATCAACTTTGAGAACAACGGCCATGGCTGTATCCCCAGCGGCACAACCCTCAAATAGTCCGTAACCCCCACCCCGTATTGCAAGCTCTTCAATCAATTCAATGATTGAGCGAGTCCCGGTAGGGCCTTGCGGATGTCCCCAGACCAAAGAACAACCATAATTGTTCATGTTCATGACATCCCAGCCAATCGCCTTGGCAAAAACGATATCGTTCACCGCAAACGGGTTATGTGAAGTAATGGCGTTAATATCTTTTATTGTCAAACTTGCTTGCTTAAGAGCCTGTTGAACGGCCGGGATGATGGCTTCCGGCATATATGCCTGCTTGGTACGCGCCATACCGAAGCCCTGCAGGCGGATTCGAATGGAAGGGTCTGTGCTTATTTCCCTCGCTCGATCACTGGTGGTAACCACTAATCCAGCACTACCGTCAGCTGGGTGAGTCTGGCTACCAAATGTTACGGTGCCACCTGGCAACACTGGCTTAAGCTTTGCCAAACCTTCCGCAGAGGATAAAACAACACCCTCATCACCTTTCAGAGTGGTTATGGTTTTATTAAAACGGACATTAGGTACGGCAAACGGTAAGGTTATAAAGCGTTTATGAAAAGCATGATCGAAAGCGCAAGCGCTCCGATATTGATCGCACCGTTGTAGTACGACTTCATGTTGTTCCTCGAAGGATAGTCTGTGTTTTTTTGCCACATTCTCGGCTGTCTGTAGCATGGAGTTTGAGCCGAGAGGGTCATAAGAAAAATTATCAAGCACCCAATTCTCTTGCTCTGCTGTTCCGCCGGGTGCTGCTGGATTAGGGTAAACAATATGGGGACCATTTGAGCACCGATCGGCATTCACTACCAATGCCTTTTCTACCAAGCCGAATTCAATCTCTTGAACGGCTGCCAATAGCGTTCTAACTCCCGTAGCACAGGCTTGATTGATGGTTGGGCCACCCGCATCTTTAGCACCAATAAGGCCAGTCAACCAGGGGGCACCGTAAAAAGCATGTTTCTGGGGTATCGTAGTACCCAACACGCCATAATCGAAGTCGTCTATAGCGACATTACGCTTGGTCAATTCCAACTTAGCCACATGGGCACCAAAAGCAATAGCATTTAGGTGCGACAAGCTGCCTTGCCATTTTGAAAATGGCGTAGACCAATAGACGCCATAGGGTATTTCCGCTTTATATGACATAAGCTGTTCCTTTAAATAGAACAACTATTGGGTACTTTGTTGCCTATTACGAAAAACCTGAATTCATTGATACCATCGATTTGTTTTCATTATTACACTAATTTTTGTGCAGCACAGTGACAAGATAAGACAAAAATATTGGCATTAACGGCCAGATAAATGTCTTTTCAGCAAATCTAAGAGGGCCAACAACACGCGATTACGCACTGTGTTTTTTATATACGCCGGGTGTTGAACCCGTCCACTTTTTGAAGGCTCTAACAAATACCCCCGGCTCAGAAAATCCCAGTTGGCATGCGATCTCATTAACTGACAAGGACTTCTGTACAAGATAATAAATAGCCATATCGCGCCGAATAGTGTCCTTTATAGCCTGAAAAGAGGTACCCTCTTTGGTTAACTTACGCCTCAGTGTACGGTTACTCATACCCAATTCTTGCGATATTTCTGCCAACGAAAGAACACCTTTGTCTATGTTCTTCTGCATGAGCCTTTGCACCCTCGTTGCTGCGCTGCTATCACTATGCGGGTACATGAACAAATTAAAAGGACAGTTACGCATGAATGTTTTAAGTTTGCCGATATCCTGCATCACTGGTTTTTCCAAATAGGCAGCATGGAAACTAAAGCCTGTAATCGTTTGATTAAATTTTCGAGGACACCGAAATAAATATTTATACTCATCTTCGTGTGGTGGTGGAGGATAGACGAATGTAACTGAAGACAAATTGATGTTATCACCAATTAACCAAGAACAAAGCCGGTGCCACGCCAATAAAATAAGCTCAGTGAGAAGGTGGCTAGGGTCTAGATCTAAACGAGGCTGGTTTACAACAAAGGTCGCTGTTTGCCCATCCACCAATAGTTCCAATGTATAATCTTCTGTAACCTGGTGGTGAAACCTAATCCCTCTTTTAAAAGCATCTAATAAATTGGGTTGATGAACCGCCAATTCACCTATCGTGAAAAAAGTTCCTGGCCGACTTGGTAAGGCTCCCTGCCCCAATGTTTCATCTTGTAATTCATTGGCAACTAACCAAACAAAATCGGCCAGCTTTTTTGTGTTTACTCTTTGATTTGGCTCCAGCAACAGGGCCCCCTCAAGACCTGCCTTGTCCAGCAGGTAGCTAGCTTCGAGATCATTCTCATCCAAAACTCGCAACAGCGAAATCAGGTAATGATTCGTTGAGGTTAATCGTTCCAACAGTCGTTCTCCGATACTAGCAACTGGGCCTAGTCGAGCCACACAAACTTGAGCCAATTCCACGGGCAAATTGAGTGGGTCTGCAATACCCCTCTTCTCATGCTCAAGATTACCCAATTCTGCTGGGTTATAAAACCATTCTATATCCTCAAGGATGTTAGCATTGACTTAGAACCAAGTTTGCATGATTGACAACTAAGCCATTTCTATTGAATTAGGCCAAACACTGATAAAGTCTGATATTCCTATACGCTGCCAAGTTGCTGAAAAAAACGAGCGCCTCTACCCCAGTGGTAAATATTTAGCAGTTGGGCCCACACAGTGTATTTCAAGAGTAAATTAAAATACTACTACGCCCTAACCTAGAGCAAGAAAAGCTCTAGATTCAGAATAAAGAAGCATCTACTGGCAACCGATACCATTGAATAAGTGCCACCTGTGGTCGCTATACCAAGCACTTCAGATACCAGTGAACAATGAGCGAATTAGACGGTATTTAGTCTCTGTTTATTTAAGGGTGACTGTCCTTAAAAAGAGCTAACTTCTCGGCCTTATGTTTGTGGAGTAAAGGCAAGCATCACAGCAGTAGAGGTTAATCATATGGTGCCTGGCTATGCTGGGCCAAATGCAAGCGGCGCATTCGACCCAATACAAGTTGTCACACAAATTCAGCTAATAGTGATTGACCAGTAACGATACACTGACTAAGGAAGTGGTCAATATCCTCCTGTGTGGTTCTGTCGTTGGCTAATATCAAACGGATACCACTGCGACCTTGAAAACTGGCATAGTCAACAAAGGGGCCGCCACTATGGGCCATAGTTTGGCAGATGGCTGTATTAAGCGCCGCCAGCGTGACCTCGTCGTCCAGATTAGCCGGTTTAAATTGGAATAGGATGTTCAGATAGGGCGCTGAAGCGAGCCGCTGAAAGTCTGCTGAGGCATCAACCTTCTCAACACAATAGTCCTTCAATTCTTGAAGTGTATCAACTTTCTTAGCGAAGCCCTCATGGCCTAAGCTTTTCCAGCTCAACCAGATTTTTAGGACATCGGCACGGCGGCCACATTGCAGAGAAGCCGGGCCCAAATTTAAGTGGGAGTATTGATCTGGGTGGAACAGATAATTATCTCCGCCTCCTGCACAGCAGTCCTCAAGTAATCCGTCTTCTTTCACCAAAATAGCGGCAGCCGCAAGAGGAACACCCATAAGCTTGTGGGCATCCCAAGAAAATGAATCCGCTAATGATGCATGTTCTAGCAGGTGACGATGCTGAGGGGAAAATAGCACCGGGGCACCCCAAGCGCCATCAATATGTAACCACAAGTCATATTGGTCAGCAATTTGGCGACATAACTGAACCGGATCAAAGGCTCCGGTGACTGTGGTACCACCTGTTAAGCCCAGATAAAAAGGCTGATAACCCAAAGCTAAATCAGCCTCAATTTGTGTCGTCAGCGCTTGGGGGCATAAGCGACCCTGATTGTCGGATGCCACACTGATCAAGTTATCGGTACCAAGGCCTAATATATTGGCTGCTTTTTGACTGGAATAGTGGGCCTGATCGGATACATAGGCCCTGAGGCGGGCACCACTGGCGCCCTCAGTTTTATAGGTAGGACAGGCTTTATGACGGGCTAGCATAATGGCTATTAAATTGGCTTGACTGCCACCCGGCACGATCATGCCATCGCCTTGCTGATAGCCCACCAGTGCGCGCCATTGTTTAATAACTTCGCGCTCCATCAAGGTAGCAACGGGGCCAACCTGATAGGTGTGCATGTTGACATTACTTAAGCTGGCAATCCAGTCACCTATTACAGCCGGTTCATTACGGCCAGCATAGAGTTGTTTAAAAAACCCTACCTGAGAACTGTCTGGATTATAGTCAAGATAGTCCTTGAGGCACTGTTCAAGGGTGGCCAAATCAGCCCCGTGTTGATGCAGTTGCATGTCGAGCTTTGATGATAAGTGGTCTAACTGAGGTGCTTGAGTAACGGGGCGTGGCGTACTGAGGTGGTCATTAACTACCCGAGTAAATATATCTAAATAAGGCTGCATTTTGACTTCTTTAATGGCGGAAAGTAAGTGGTACTTAGCAATATCGGTGCAAACACTCTCATCTTCATTTAAGAGATATTTTACACGCCGGCGTATACTAACTTAAGACGATATGGAATGACACTGTGGGGGCCTGCAAACAGGACAGGAACAATTCGTGGTGGGTAACCAGAGGGCTCACTTTTTGCTGTATTTCTTATCGTTCACCACCCTTTTGGGATAGTGTTCAATCAATTGTAGTCACTTTGGCGATGCCTGTTTCCTTTAGCACCGTTATTAAACCGGTGCTATCATGGGCCCATGCCAATCATAGTGAGGTGTTCCATGAGCCTAACATTTGATGCCCTCCTACTTGACCTTAGCGGCGTCTTGTACGACCAAGGTGTAATGGTGCCTGGCGCCAGAGATTGTGTCATTGCAGCCAGGGAAAAAGGCTTACAATTACGATTTGTGACCAACACCGCCACCCGCAGCCACAATCAAATCCTGCAGAATTTGCTAGCTATGGGACTCATGGCTCACGTTAATGAACTCTATACCGCGCCACGGGCTGCTAGGGCCTATATGGAAGCCCGTGATTTACACCCCCTCACCTTGGTACACCCAGCCATCGCCGATGAGTTTACTCACCTGCAAACCACCAATCCCAATTGCGTCCTGCTCGGCGATGCCCGTGAGGCGCTGACCTATAGCGCCCTCAATCAGGCTTTTCGTTTGTGTCAGGCAGGTGCGCCCCTGATTGGCATCGGTTTGAACCGCTATTTCAGCAGTGACAAAGGTCTAATGCTTGATGCTGGTGCTTATATTACCGGGTTGGCCTGGGCTGCCGGCGTAGTACCTATCATTATGGGCAAGCCTAGCACTGATTTTTTTCAGCAGGTGGCGGCCTCGACTGGTTGCCCGGTAGAGCGTTGTTTAATGGTAGGAGACGATTTGAATGGTGATGTAATCGGTGCATTGAGCTCGGGCATGCAGGCATGTTTAGTACAAACTGGTAAATACCAGCCTACCGACGCCGTACAACTGCCACCAGAAGCACAGTTATTACCGAGTATTAAGCAATTGTTTGATACCCTGTAAATCACCTAATGCGGCGCTTATCTTGGATTTGTTTGCTAGTAGTTGCTACGGGGACTTTATATAACAGCAACTTAACAATTGACTGCAAGCTAGGCCTTTAGGCCCCCGCAATACCTTTATGCTATATACCGATTAAGCGCCTCGGCGCCATGAGTAAGAAAGATACTACCCATAATAGATAGCGAGGATAAAACCTCCAGTCACTCTTTGAGATACTGACGACTGCCAGAAGTTGCAGCATATCACGACGCTGCATGCTATAAATTGAAGTTCA
>JAAERS010000422.1 GCA_024230095.1 Gammaproteobacteria bacterium
AAACTTGAAGCTGTTGGCTTGCGTGGTGCTCGCCATCTTATGCCCGCTGAATTGTCAGGTGGTATGGCTAGGCGTGTTGCCTTAGCGCGGGCCATTGCCATGGGGCCGGAGCTGGTGCTCTATGACGAGCCATTCGCTGGTCAGGATCCGATAGCCATGGCGGTCTTGCAGCGGCTTATTCGGTCTTTGAATGATCAATTGCAACACACCAGCATTTTGGTGTCTCATGATGTGGCCGAAGCTTGTGCTATCGCCGATGAGGTTATTTTGTTGGGGCGGGGTAACTTGTTGGCCCAAGGCTCACCCAGTGCGTTACTTAATAGTACCGATCCAATGGTGCGGCAGTTTATGCATGGCCAGGCCGACGGTGCTATTCCTTTTCATTACCCCGCACCGGATCTTATAAACGAGCTGCAGACGGCCGCAGCTCGAGCTGATCGGCAGGCTGCGCGCGCAACCCAGACCGGAGAGGTGTCCTCATAATGTTACTGGATAGCTTGCGGCGTTTGGGCGAAATGGTGCTAGGGCGGTTGCTAGCCATTGGCGCGGCCTTGCTGATGTTGCTGCAGTCCTTACAGGTATTGCCTGGGCCTAAAGGTTGGCAGCGCCTCACCCAGCAGCTGTACGTAGTGGGTGTGCAGTCGGTGCTTATCATTCTGGTTTCTGCGGCCTTTATTGGCATGGTGTTGGGGTTGCAAGGCTATACCCTGTTAAAGGACTATGCTTCAGAACAGGCTGTCGGTCAGATGGTGGCATTAACCTTAGTGCGCGAGCTAGCGCCAGTTGTGGCCGCTTTGTTGTTTGCCGGTCGGGCAGGATCGGCATTGACCGCTGAGTTGGGATTGATGAAAACCACAGAACAGTTGGCTAGTCTGGAAATGTTTGGGGTTGACCCCTTGCATCGTATTGTGGCTCCGCGCTTTATTGCTGGGGTGATTGCTTTACCTATTTTGGTGGTGATATTTGATTTAGTGGGTGTTTATGGTGGTCACTTGGTGGCTGTTGATTGGTTGGGTGTTCATAGCGGCGCCTATTGGGGCAACATGCAAGCGGCGGTTAGCTTTTCCGATGATGTGCTCAACGGGCTGATCAAGGCACTGGTGTTTGCTGTTTTGGTTACTTGGACAGCCCTTTATCAAGGCTATATGTGTGTTCCTACCTCGCAGGGTATTAGCGAGGCAACAACGCGCACTGTAGTCTATTCTTCATTGATGATATTGGGTTTTGATTTTATTCTGACAGCGTTAATGTTTGGAGGCCTTTGATGGCAAAAAGATGGCTCGAGATTAGTGTAGGTGCTCTACTGGTTGCTGGTGTGGTCGCTCTGTTGGCCCTAGCCCTTCAGGTTAGTGGTAGTCATCTAAATGGGGCGGATGGGCATTACCGACTGTCGGCGCTATTTGATAATACAGCAGGTTTGTCGACTAAGGCGCGTGTTACTTTATCGGGCGTTACTGTTGGTGAAGTAATCGCAGTGAGCATAGATAGTCAGACGTTGATGGCGAAGGTCGATATGCACATTGATAGTCAGGTGGATTATCTGACGTTAGATACTAATGCGAGCATTCTCACGGCTGGGCTGTTGGGAGAAAAGTATGTTGGCCTGAGCGTTGGTGCGGAAGAGGAAATGCTGGTGGACGGTGATGTCATTGAAGACACGCAGTCTGCATTGGTATTGGAAGAGTTAATTGGTCAAGTGTTGTTGGATTTGGGTAAGAATTGATATGAAGAAGTATTTAATAAGCCTACGGGTTTGCTTGCTGGGTGTTTTTATTGGCTGTTGTGGCATGACTTCAGCAGCGCAAGCTAATGAGTGGCAAGAGGCTAGTAAGGTGGTCGTGCAGACAACCGATACTATGTTATCTATATTGGATGATACCGGTGAGCAATCTCTGGTTGAAGTTGTTCCTGCTATTGATGAGGCCTTATCGCCAGTAGTTGATTTTCGGGTTATTGCCAAAGGGGTAATGGCTAAATATTATCGCCGTGCCAAACCAGAACAATTTGAAGCCTTTGTGGTGGTGTTTCATAAATCCTTAGTGAATACTTATGCCAAAGCCATAGTGGCCTTTGATGTGGGATCTTATGATTTGCAAACCAACCCTGGTGTTGATAAGCGCAAAGGTAGAGAGAAAATTTGGGTAAAGGTTTATGCTGGGAGCAGTGTTTATGATATTCATTACACTATGTCAGCCAAAAGCGGCCCATGGAAGGTAACCAATGTTGTGCTAGATGGTGTTAATTTAGGTTTGGCCTTTCGTAATCAGTTTGCCGCCGCAATGAGAGAATATGGCAACGATATGGATGCTGTTATAGCAAACTGGAATCAGAGTTCTAGCTAATTATCGATGGACATCCATAGAAATGTTTGGATTACGGGTTGGTTGTTGGATAAGTGTGAATAAAGCCGCTGGTTTGCTTGCTTGTGCTAGTCGGAAAAGGCATTTTTTTGCTATAATTTCGCTTTTGTTTTAAAGCACCATGGTAATTGGCTTGTCATGCCAAACATAGATAGTATCGCTTCTTTTAAATTGGCCGCCACTTGGGTGCTTAAGGGGCGCAATAGGATTGGGAATAGTACAAAATTATGGACGCAGCACAAGTAAAACAAGAGATAGAGTCGCAACTAGCTGGAACACAGGTATTACCGAGTGGCGAAGGCTGCAATTTTGCCGTAACCGTCATCGGTGAGATATTTTTGGGCCTGACGCCGGTTAAGAAACAACAACTCGTATACGGTTGCCTAAATCAGCATATTGCCGATGGCACCATTCACGCTCTAACGATTAAGGCTTATACGCCTGATCAGTGGGCAAAAGTTAACGGTTAACCAATAAATTGGACCATAGGTTGGTCCAGCATAGGAATTTGCATGGATAAATTAAGTATTGTTGGTGGCCAGCAGCTTTCAGGTAGTGTGCGCATCGCTGGAGCCAAGAATTCGGCTTTACCTATTCTTGCTTCAACCCTTTTGGCTAGTGAGCCTGTGACCATCAAGAACTTGCCACACTTGCATGATGTAACAACCATGATTGAGCTATTAGGCCGCATGGGCGTGTCCATGCTGGTTGGCGATAAGCTCAGCTTGGAAATTGATCCCCGCAGCATAAATAGCTTCGTAGCACCTTATGAATTGGTAAAAACCATGCGGGCTTCGATTTTGGTGCTGGGACCGCTTGTGGCTCGTTACGGTGAGGCTCGGGTTTCCCTGCCGGGCGGTTGTGCCATTGGCAGTCGCCCTGTGGACTTGCATATTCGTGGTCTTGAGGCCATGGGTGCCAAGGTTGAAGTGGAAGACGGCTACATCCATGCCGTAGCGGAACGTTTGCATGGCGCGCATATATTCTTTGATACGGTTACTGTGACCGGCACCGAAAATATTCTTATGGCTGCGGCTTTGGCTGATGGCGAAACTATTATTGATAATGCTGCCAAAGAGCCTGAAGTTGTGGACTTGGCTGAGTGTTTGATTGCCATGGGTGCCCAGATTAGTGGCCACGGTACGGATACTATTCGTGTACAAGGGGTGGAGCGTCTAAATGCTTGTACCTTTAGTGTGCTACCGGATCGCATCGAAACAGGCACTTATCTGGTAGCAGCCGCCGCCACGGGCGGTAGCATTACTGTAAAGGACACACGCCCAGATATCCTTGAAGCTGTGCTGGTGAAGTTAGAAGAAGCTGGCGCCGAAATAGAAACCGGTACGGATTGGATAAAATTGGATATGCATGGCCAACGCCCTAAAGCGGTCACCATTAAAACAGCACCATACCCTGCCTTTCCAACAGATATGCAGGCGCAATTTTCGGCGCTAAATGCCGTTGCGCAGGGCGGCGGGCGTATCACTGAAACTATTTTTGAAAACCGCTTCATGCATATTAATGAAATGGCGCGAATGGGCGCTAAGGTGGCGGTCGAAGGTAATACCGTGATTCAAGAAGGTATCGAACGCCTGCAGGCAGCGCCAGTGATGGCGACAGATTTGAGAGCTTCAGCTAGTTTGGTGATTGCAGCCCTGGTTGCTGATGGTGAGACGGTTATTGACCGTATCTATCATATTGACCGAGGCTATGACTGCATTGAAGAAAAAATGGGTGCCTTGGGTGCCTGTATTAAACGAGTTGTATAGGAAACCATTAAGGCCATGCCTAATCGTTTGACCATTGCCCTGTCTAAGGGACGTATCTTAAAGGAAACCCTGCCGTTGTTCGCCGCTGCAGGTATTGAACCAACGGAAGATATTTATACCAGCCGCAAGCTGGTATTTGAAACCAATCAGCCTGATGTGAGGTTGTTGGTGATCCGTGCTACCGATGTGCCAACCTATGTGGCCTATGGGGCTGCCGATATGGGCGTAGCTGGCAAGGACGTGCTCATGGAGCATGGTGGTGCTGGTTTGTATGAGCCTTTGGATTTACAAATTTCTAAGTGCCGCTTAATGACTTGTGCGCCAGTCGGTGCCAAAGCCGCAGGGCATCGTTTGCGGGTGGCCTCGAAGTTTGTCAATTTGACCAAGCAATATTACTCTCAGCAGGGTCAACAGGTTGATATCATTAAGCTATACGGCGCTATGGAGTTGGCACCCATTTTGGGCTTGGCTGATCAAATTGTGGATATTGTGGATACGGGTAATACATTGCGTGCTAACGGCTTGGAGCCATTGCAGGAAATTGCCCAGATCAGTAGCCGTTTGGTGGTAGGTGAAGCGGCCATGAAACTCAAGCATGCTCGTATAAGCCCTATTGTCGAGTTGTTGTCAGCAGCGGTTGCTGCCAAGCAGGAGGCGTAAACCATGCGGCTAAAAGTGAATCGACTGGATGCTTCCAGTATCGACTTTCAATCTCGCATGGACGCCTTATTGGCTTGGGAAAGCGTATCTGATCCACGAGTGCAGCAAACCGTTAGTGACATTATTGAGCGGGTAAAGCAACAGGGTGATACGGCGCTATTGCAACTCACAAAGCAGTTGGATCGTGCTAACTTTAAAAGTGTTGCGAACCTGGAAGTGCCGCCGCAAAAATTGCAGGAAGCCCTCGATAGCTTGCCCCAAGATAAACGTCAGGCGTTGATGGTAGCGGCTCAGCGTATTCGCCAGTATCACGAAAAGCAAAAGCAGGATTCTTGGCGCTATATGGAGGCCGATGGCACCCTTTTAGGTCAGCAAGTAACCCCCATGGACCGTGTAGGTATTTATGTGCCCGGTGGCAAAGCCAGCTATCCATCCTCGGTGCTAATGAATGCTATCCCAGCCAAGGTGGCAGGAGTTTCTGAGGTGGTGATGTCGGTGCCAATGCCCAATGGGCAGGTGAACCCACTAGTATTAGCCGCTGCCGCAGTGGCTGGTGTAGACCGCGTATTTGCTATTGGCGGTGCGCAAGCAATAGCCGCCATGGCCTATGGCACACAACGGGTGCCTAAAGTGGATAAAATTGTTGGCCCTGGCAATATTTATGTGGCGACCGCTAAGCGCGCAGTATTTGGTGTCTGCGGCATTGATATGATTGCGGGGCCGTCTGAAATTTTAGTTTTATGTGATGGTCAAACAGACCCTGATTGGGTGGCCATGGACTTGTTTTCTCAAGCCGAGCACGATGAACAAGCGCAGTCCATTTTATTGTGTCACGATGAACAATACCTCGATCAGGTAGAAGACAGTCTGAAGCGCCTGTTGCCGACTCTAGAGCGTCATGAAATTGCGCAAACATCTCTGCAAAACCGTGGTGCATTGATTAAGGTGGCCGACTTGGATCAGGCCATTGAGATTGCTAATCGAATTGCGCCGGAACATTTGGAATTGTCCGTTGCAGATCCTGAAGCCCTGTTACCCAGAATACGCCATGCTGGGGCTATTTTTATGGGGCGCCACACGGCTGAAGCCTTGGGTGATTACTGCGCTGGTCCAAACCATGTGCTACCAACCTCTGGCACCGCGCGTTTTTCATCCCCTTTGGGTGTGTATGATTTTCAAAAGCGTTCCTCACTGATTATGTTCTCGCCAGAAGGCGCCAGTAATATGGGTAAGGTAGCCTCCGTGTTGGCCCATGGTGAGGGTTTGGAAGCCCATGCCCGTTCAGCGGAATACCGTATAATCGAAGACTGATTGTTGGGCCATGCTAGCAACATCTAGCATGGCATCTGGGCTGGCCTATTTGGGCTAAGGTTTGGTTGCAATCAAGGTGGCGCGGCGTGGTGCAGGGTAGCCCTCAGCGGTAAGCTCGGGATCGTTTGGGTCGAGGAACTGTTCTAAAGAGTGGAAAGTCATCCATTTTGTGGCTTGCTGTTCGTTGATACTGGTCTTATTCACATCCACCGTGCGTACGTCTTTAAAGCCGGCTCGACGTAATAGGTTTTCTAAAGCGGCAGGACTTGGTAAAAACCACACATTGGCCATTTTGGCATAACGATCTTCGGGCACCAGTATGGTGTATTCGTCACCGGGGACGACAAGGGTTTCAAGCACCAGCTCACCACCGGGTCGCAGGTAACTCATGAGCTCTTGTATGTGATCAATGGGCGAGCGACGATGATAAAGAACACCTAAGCAAAACACTGTATCAAAGGCTGCGAAAGCAGGCAGATGCTCACTTCGCAGGGGTAAAAGGTGAGCGCCGTTGGGGGGCAGCAGGCGTTGCGCGCAATGGAATTGATACAAAAATATGCGTGTCGGGTCTATGCCAATAGCCATGTTGGCGCCAGCGCCTAGCATTTGGTACAAAAAATAGCCATTGCCAGTGCCGATATCCAGTATGTTGCGGCCTTGCAAATTACTAATGTGAGGCTGTATGCGTTGCCATTTCCAGTCTGAACGCCATTCAGTGTCAATATCGATGCCCAGATAATGCCAGGGGCCCTTACGCCAGGGCTTGAAGGCCATTAATTGGTTTTGTAGCTGTTGTTGATCAATATTTGATGGGCCCCCGTCAGGGAGGGCAAGAGTAACGCGCGGCTGAGAAAAGTCGACATTGCTAAGGGTTGTCTGGGGTAAGGCCGCTAAGGCCTGATCCCACTCTGCGGTGCGACCATGGGTTTTGTCGTAATAATGGGTCTGCAAGGCGGTTTGTATTGATGGATGAAAATCCCCTAAAAAGGAATCGGCGGTGGCGGCAAAGAATGGGTCTAAAGAAATAGTCATGGCATGGAGTCGCAGTCGGTGTATGGCGTTAGAAAAGCTATTTAAAGGCCAGTAAGGCACAGAAGTTAAAGCATTGCATACATACCTCTATCTGTTTAAAACCAGCTTGTTCAAGGCGCTGATAGTGTTGTTGTAAGGTGTTGGGTACCAGTACATTCTCTAAAGCGGCCCGTTTTTGTGCTACTTCTAGGTCGCTGTATCCTTGGCAGCGTTTGAAGTCGTGGTATAGGTCGGTTTGCAGTGCCTGTTGTTGCGGGCTGTTAAAGCAAATCTTTTCAGCCAGAAGTAGCACACCGCCTGGTTTCATACCATCATAAATGTTGCTTAATATGGACTGGCGCTGTTGGTCTTCAATAAACTGCAAGGTGAAGTTTAAGATGACGATGGAGGCATTCTGAATCTTGGCATCTTGGATGTCTTGTTGACAGATTTCGTAGCTGGCCTGACTGTTATCTCGCGCCATATTGTGTTGGCAACGACCCACCATGGCCGCCGAATTGTCTACCCCAATCACATGACAGCTAGCGGGCAAGTTTTGGCGCAGGCGCAGGGTTGTTGTGCCTAATGAGCAGCCTAAATCATAGCACTGGCTGTCTGCTTGGCCGTAGCGCTGGGCGAGCACGCTGATTACCTCCAAAAGAAAAGCGTAGCCTGGCACGGAGCGCTGAATCATGTTGTCGAATACGTCCGCCACCTGGGCATTGAACTCAAAAGGTGCTGGCTCCAAAGGTGCGGCAAAGAGGGTGTCTGTGTGCTTGTTATTGGACATAATGCTATTGACTTAAAGGTCTTACACCAAGCATGACAGCGACAGTCTGT
>JAAERS010000423.1 GCA_024230095.1 Gammaproteobacteria bacterium
AAGCAATGTACACCGACTTCAAGGGCGCGTCGCATCTCAAAGGCCTGCTTACCTACGCCAGAGAAAACTACTTTGTTGGCATCAGCTCCAGCGGCCAAAACACGCTCCAGCTCGCCCACAGATACAATATCAAAACCTGCACCTAAACGTGCCAAAATGTTCAAAACAGCCACGTTTGAATTGGATTTGACCGAGTAGCAAACACGATGGTTTTGACCGCGTAACGCTTGGGCATAGGCTAGATAGTTGCGCTCTAAGGTGTCACGTGAGTAGACGTATGTAGGGGTGCCAAATTCGCTGGCAATAGCACTAACTGGCACATCCTCAGCAAACAGCTGGTCGCCACGATATTCAAAATTATCCATATTAGGTGTTTTGTTGCGGAGTTTCTTGATCAGGCAGGTAGAGCGCGCCAGTTTGTCCGCAGGCCATTAGGCCAAGACAAAGAAAGATGACAGCAGCTAGCTTTTTCACAGGACACCCACAACAACTAGTTAAAATTAATAATGCTCAAATTATCCCACAAAGGGTTAGTATAGGCGACCCCATAGGCTTGGGTTCAGGCTATAATAGGCCAATTCTCATAGTTTAGTGTGCCCCGCTGGGAAGGGCGCTTAATGAAAAGCGGAAAAACCTTATGAATGAAGCCCAATATCATGCGCAACTGGATAATCTAATGATGCATCTTGAGGAAATTTTGGATGCTGCTGAATCTGACCTGGACTATGTTACCAGTGGTGGTTTGATGACTATTACCTGTGAGTCAGGTGTGCAATTAGTGGTGAGCCGTCAGGCGCCACTATTGCAGTTATGGTTGGCTAGTCCTGCTGGAGGTATGCGCTTTGTGTTTGATGAGGCGGTCAGCACATGGTTTCAGGATGATGAAACTGCAGCCAGCTTCGCCCATGTCATGGGGCACATATTAGCTCGTTTTGCGGATGAAGAACTGGACTGCTCAAGTCTCGATGGGTAAAGCGACCAGCAGGGTCAAAAACAATATTTGGCCCTGCTAACAGCTTAGCGTGCGGCGATAATGCTGCGTGCTCGTTGAGCGGCGGCCAGGACTTGTGCCGGCGCGGTGCCACCAATATGATTACGTGCTTGCACAGAACCTTCTAGGGTTAATACATCAAACACATCCTCACTAATCAGGTCGCTAAATACCTGTAGTTCAGTCAAACTCATTTCGCTCAAATCTCGGTCACTGGCGATCCCCGCTGCAACTGATTTGCCTACAACTTCGTGAGCATCGCGAAAAGGTAGGCCCTTACGGACCAAATAATCGGCTAAATCGGTAGCGGTAGCAAAACCCTTGAGAGCGGCGTTGCGCATACTGTCCCGTTTTGGTTCTAGAGCTGGCACCATGTCAGCGAAGGCTCGTACGCAGCCTTTGACAGTGTCAATGGTGTCAAATAAGGGCTCTTTGTCTTCTTGGTTGTCCTTATTGTAGGCCAAGGGTTGGCCTTTCATGAGGGTCAATAAAGAAATGAGATTGCCATTAACTCGGCCAGTCTTGCCGCGCACCAATTCTGGAACATCTGGATTCTTCTTTTGTGGCATGATGGAAGAGCCGGTGCAGAAGCGATCTGGTAGATTGATAAAATTGAACTGCGCAGAGGTCCACAAAATCAGTTCTTCTGAAGCACGGGACAGGTGGGTTAACACTAAGCTAGCGGCGGCGCAGAATTCAATGGCAAAGTCGCGGTCACTGACAGAGTCCAATGAATTTTCAGATGGTCGATCAAAGCCAAGCAGGTCGGCTGTCATGTGACGATCTATTGGGTAGGTCGTGCCGGCTAAGGCGGCCGAACCCAGCGGTAGAATATTGATACGCTTGCGACAGTCCAGCATGCGTTCATAATCGCGCTGCAGCATTTCATTCCAGGCCAACAGGTGGTGGCCGAAGGTCACCGGTTGTGCGGTTTGTAAGTGGGTGAAGCCAGGCATGATCGTGGCATTTTCTTTTTCTGCCAGGTCAATCAAACCATTTTGTAGGCGACTAATTTCACCTAAAATAAAATCGATTTCGTCGCGCAAATAAAGGCGGATGTCGGTGGCCACCTGATCATTACGGGAGCGGCCGGTGTGTAGTTTTTTGCCTGCCATACCGATTTTGGCGGTCAGGGCTGCTTCGATATTCATGTGAACATCTTCTAGGGTTACTGACCATTGAAACTGGCCGCGTTCGATTTCGATGCGGATTTCTTCAAGACCGCGAATAATATCATCCCGTTCAGTATCGCTAAGTACGCCAATGGCAGATAGCATCTTGGCATGGGCTACAGAGCCTTGGATATCCTGACGGAACATGCGTTGGTCAAAGTCAACGGAGGCGGTAAAACGGGCAACAAAAGCATCGGTGGCTTCGCTAAAGCGGCCGCCCCATTGTTGGTTGGCAGATTCTTGGCTCATGGTGATTCCAGCTACGAGTGGCAAAGGCTGGCATTGTAACAAATGTGGCCTGCTGACAAAAGCAAAGAGGAGGAGTATCTAGTGGTCTTGTTGGTCCGCTATCGATGGTGCCTGTTGCTGCTGAGCTTCAGCCTCGGCTATGGCTGGCATAGGCGGACTAAAGGCCAGTTGTCGTTGCTCGCAGCCGGCACATACATGACCGTCGAGACGTGTTTGTAAACGTTGCAGTGCAACGGACTTGTTGGTAAAAATATTCGTCTTGCCAATTGCTTTTAGATGGCCGTTGCGAATAATCGGTTTAATCACCTTGCCCTTTAGATTGCACAGGTACAAACCGCCTCCAGCTGCTCGTAAGCGCTTGGCCTCATGGGCGAGCAGTTCTGTGCCCGAGAGATCAATAAAGTTGATGCCACTGGCAATAATAAGAATGTGCCGCTGTTTGGCTTCAATTAAGCGAGCTTGAACATAATCAACAGCCCCAAAAAATAACGAGCCATCGATACGAATGATCCTTAGTTGCTCACATTCTGGTAACGCAGAACGCTCTGCAGCAATAAGTAAATTGGAGTTTTCTTTGCTTGCCATGGGGGTCAGTGCGGGCTTGGAAGTGCGGCTCAGATAGAGCACCAGAGATAGTAATACACCCAAATAGATGGCAAATTCCATGGGTAAGAATAAGGTGGCAAAAAAGGTCACGACAAACACCATGTGTTCATTGCGACCGGCACGAAAGATAACTTCAATATGCTGCCAATCAATCAAATTCCAAGCAACAACCAACAATATGGCGGCCATGCTGGGCAGCGTAATGTAGGCTGCCAAGGGCGCAAATACCAAAATAATGATGGCTAAAGCTAGGGCGGCAAATATGGCGGCTAAAGGGCTGGTAGCTCCTGATTCGTAGTTGACGCCCGTGCGAGTAAAGGAACCTGACGTCGCATAACTGGACATGAAACTGCCGATGATATTGGAAAAAGCCTGGCCACGAAACTCTTGATTGCCGCGAATGCGTTGCCCAGAACGGGTGGCAATAGAACGGGCAATGGAAACCGCTTCTACTAAACCCAATAGGCCTAATGCCATAGCACCTGGCGCTAGGTCACGGATAACCTGCGAGTCAATTGGTGGTATGGAAAATGGCGGCAGGCTAGCTGGAATTGTGCCGACCAATTGGATCTCTTGTGCTGCTTGCCAACCGGTGCTCTTTAGCCCTACGCTAACCAAGCTACCTACGGCCATGGCAATCAACATATTTGGCCAAGAGCAGCGATAGTGTTTAATGCCGATGACGGTGGCTAAGGTGGCGGCCCCCACAATCAAACTGGGCATATGAGTAAAGAGAATGTTGTAATAAAGGGCGATCCAATTACCCAAAAAATCACCACTACTTGCGATCGGCAAGTGGAGAACATTTTTGAGTTGACTTGTTGCGATGACAAGGGCGGCACCTGAGGTGAACCCCACTACCACGGAATGGGATACAAAGTTCACTAAAGTGCCCATACGCGCCAGGGCCAATCCCAACTGAAAGAGTCCAGCCATTAGGGTGAGGGTAAGGGCTAAACCAATAAACTGTGCACTACCGGGTTCGGCGAGTGGGCTAATGGTAGTAAAGACCACAATAGACAGGGCAGCAGTAGGACCCGATATGAGATGCCATGATGAGCCAAAAAGAGCAGCGATAATCGCTGGTACTATAGCCGCATACAGGCCGTACTCCGGTGGCATGCCAGCGATTAAAGCATAGGCCACGCCCTGGGGTAAAACAATAATGGCACCGGTTAAACCTGCCAAGGCATCCGTACGTATACTGCTAGGCGTTATTTGCCGTGCCCAAATTAGAAATGGGAAAATACGGGTGAGCAGTGAGTTTGAATCAACCATAGGTCGTTAACAAGTAAAGTAATGTTGTTATTGTACACTATTTTACCTATTTACGTGGCTGCAGGTAGGGGCAGTAGGGGGTTGGCTTTGGTGCCAACCCGTTGGATTTGGATGCTGTGTGTATACGGTTTTATACTTGGCGCAGGGTTCGCAGAGGTGGTGCTGACATGACGCGACGGTTGAACCACCAACCCGTGAAACCGATTAAGAAAGCACCACTTACAGGCGCTAATACCCATAGTTCCCAGTGCCACTGCATGGGTAGCTCAAAGAGTTGGGTTTGCAATATGCCTAGTAGCGTCTCGGCACCAGCACCAGCAAGTAAGCCGGCTATGACACCCATGGTGACATACTCCACCAACAATAATTTTTGGATGAGACTTTTACTCGCTCCCAGCGTTCTCAAGATGGCACTTTCGTGCATCCGTTCATCGCGGCTAGCTTGCACGCTGGCTACCAATACCAATACCCCAGCAAAAAGCAGTAATAACAGTATGCTCTCTACCGCCAAGGACAGCTGAGCTACGACCTTTTGTACTTGTTTGAGGATTTGGTCAACGTCAATCATCGAGATGGTTGGGTATTGGCGCAATAATTCACTAAGTTGCGGGCGCTGTCTTTCCGCAACGTACATACTTGCTAAATAGGTCGTGCTATATGGCTCTGTTAAGGGCTGCGAAAAGACCAAGAAAAAGTTGGGCTGCAAACCACCCCAATCAACACTGCGCAGGCTGGTTATGGTGGCGCTATGCTCAGTACCGGCAACGTTATATATCAATATGTCACCGAGTTTCCAGTCATAACGTTGGGCGTAATCCTGTTCGATAGACACCTGCAGATCGGTGTCCGTTGGTTGCCACCAAGAGCCGGCGACTAACGTATTCCCCTCTGGCAATTGTTGCGCCCAGGTTAGGTTTCGTTCTCTATCTGGACGAGGCCCTGGATTGCCTTCGGTGCGTTTAATGAGATCTTCTGGACTGGGGTAAACTAGTCGACCACGGGTCATGGGGTAGAAATTCAGCCCCTCGTTGTTAATACCCTGGTTGATGACAAAGCTGTCTAAGCGCTCACGTTGCTCACCAAATATATTGAGCATAAACACATTGGGTGTGTCACTGTGTAGGCGCTGTTGCCAATCACTTAACAAGAAGTTACGAACGCCCAGTAAACTGAATAGCAGCATCAAAGCCATAGCGAATATCATCATTTGCAGGCTATTTTGCCGCCGCCGCCTTTGCAAGTTTGCAATACCTAGCTTTCCTGCTTGGCCAAGGTGTTGGCGCAAGCGGCCGGCTAGCCATAGAATGGCGCGACTTAATAGCCATAGACATGCTAATAGCACAGCCATCGACGCGATTAAGCCCAAGGTAATCAACCAAGATTGGCTATGCCAATATACCAAAACCAACATGGTGACAAAGCCAATAAGCCAATGACTAGTGGGTTGTGCGCTGCGGGCGCTGGACTGACGTAATGCCTGGGCTGGAGCAACTTTTGCTAGGCCAAGCATGGGAGGCATCACAAAGGTGAGTAAGCAAAGGATGCCGGTTACCGCGCCGAGTATAAAGGGCTGTGCGGGGATCCCTGGAGGTGCTTGGATATAGTCTGCCAGCAGAGCTAGTAAGCCGGTATGTAGCAGCCAGGCCAATGGTAGGCTTAGCAACATAGCGATTAGGGCTAACATTAACATTTGTGTTAGATAGAGCCAGCGTAACTGTTGTGGCTTGAGGCCCAAACATTTGAGTAGGGCCACATGGCGAGCTTGGCG
>JAAERS010000424.1 GCA_024230095.1 Gammaproteobacteria bacterium
ATTCACCCTTTTCATTGTTGAACTAAAGACTTTAAAAAATCTAAAGCGTCCTGTTTTTCTTCGAAAGACACCCGATATTCGTTGCCGTGACGACTCCAAATATACCAAAGGCCTTTGTCATAATAAAATGCGTATTCCATGTTATACCCCTTGCGCCAATGGAATCAATGAGCTTTTAAACTTCTTAGCTTTTTGCCCATGAACACTGATAGCGATATTTAATTGGTCACCATCACATAAACCGCACTCTTTGCATGTGATGCCTTTCGTATCTGCAAGGCATTCGACTTCATTGGGTAACAAAGTATCGTTTGGTAGCTTTACACGAAAAGTTTTGAAGCCCTTAGATTGCATTTTTAGAGCTTGTTTGTACGTGTCTGCGCTACCCATCACAAGGCCGGTTAATCGTTGGTCATAGCCCTTATGCTGCGCTTGGTGCGTATAGCCTGTATGGCTACCGAATGCGCTACATACGTCAACAATAACGTCATATGGCAGTGCAGCGGGGTCACCATAGGCACCTAGGCGTACACTGGCATTGTAGTTAAAAGCTGGTAAGCCCTTAGTGTATAAGCCTCTATGGTAAGCCCTGTATATAGCTAGTGGGGCTTGAAAAGGCAGGACATAGCAGCTGCCACCATTATAATGTCTATGCGGACAAGTGCCACAAATGGCGCTATCAAGCCCATCTTTAACGGCAACGTGTGGCTCTACGTCGTCACGAATGATGGTCAATTGTGCCATATC
>JAAERS010000425.1 GCA_024230095.1 Gammaproteobacteria bacterium
CCGTTTTTCAACTCTCCGGTAATAACGCCCTTGAGCCCACTGCAATCGGGGTAAACTCCCTCGCCCAATGTCATCATGTCAACAACGTCAGCATCATAGTAGCTATGCTCTGTCACGTTGTTTGACAGCAGGTATTCGGTTAGCATTTCCATCGAAATGTATTGATCCCAAACAACAACGTCGTTAATGCCGCCAAACCAGTATCCAGCAGTGAAATAGCCAGAAATCAAGTTACCGCCCTTACCGATTTCGATTTTATTCGCCTCGGGATCGTTTCCAGCCAGGTACGTAGAATTGAAGCCCCCACCAGCAATCCACATTCCGCCATCATGAGCGTTGTGTAAATAGTAACTCATGCCAAGACTACCGTTACAGCGAATGATGATCTTAGAGCCAGCCACAGGTGCATGCCATGTGTTTGCCTGCCATACATTGCCCGTGGGCGTGCTGACGTAGATTCCCCAGTTGGTCCCACCCTTACGGAGGTTAACCGAGTTGCCGCCAGACTTCAGCAACGTAATGTAACTGCTGTCGTTAACGCTACTAACAGAGTCAATCGAAAGGGCTACCGTCCAAGACTTGTTAAAGTCGATCTC
>JAAERS010000426.1 GCA_024230095.1 Gammaproteobacteria bacterium
AGAGGAGATGCCCAACTGTCCGGCCAACTGTTCTGCGGATTGACCTAATTGTCCTGCTTGAGCCAAGTTTGAAGCTGCCAATTGCTCGGCAGATAGCGCCTGCTGACCTGCATTTAACAAGCCTTGTTGTGCCATTTGCTCTGCGGATAGAGCCTGTTGTCCTGCATTTAGCAAACCTTGTTGTGCCATTTGCTCTGCGGACATACCCAATTGACCCGCTTGCGCCAAGTTTGACGCCGCTAATTGCTCTGCGGCCATCGCTTGTTGCCCAGCAGCTTGCGAAGCCGATAGACCTAACTGACCACCCTGCAACGCACCTGATTGAGCTAATTGCTCTGCGGACATACCCGTTTGAGCAGCTAATTGCTCTGCGGATAGGCCCAACTGACCTTGTTGTTGCGCGGTCCGTGCAGCGAGTTCTTCCGCCGACAAACCAAGCTGTCCAGCAGCTTGTGCTGCGGACATACCTGCTTGTGATCCTTGCGCACCCAAAGCCCCGGTAAGTTGTGCAGCTTGTTGCGCACGGCCTTGTTGTGCTTCAAACGCTTGTTGCGCTCTTTGCGCTGCGCTTTCAAAGCCTTGCTGACGCATTCCTGCGGCAGTACGACCTTGTTGCTCTAATATGTTTCTTTGTAGTTCTTGTTCCGCTACAGCCTGACGTGATCCACCAAATGCGCCTGCTCCAATTGCTTGAGCGGCAACTTGCTGTTGCTGGATATCGCCTGCACGTTGAATATCTTGTAAAGCTTGTTGTACAGCAGCATCTTCATACTGATTCATAAACGAACCAGCAGAAGCAGGGTCAAATGCCCCTGTTGTACCCGCCAATCCAGCAATACCTTGCTGTGCAGTTTGTGTTCCTAGCGCCCCTGCTGCTTGTAAAGCTTGAGCAGCATCGGATGTAATTCCCCTAGCGCCGGAAATTGCGGCTTGAGTCTGTTGAGCAGCTTGTTGTGCTGCTGTTTGTCCGCCCGATCTAGCTTGGCCTGCAACGTTTCTAGCTGCCTGCGCAATATCGTCAACTCCGCCAATAGCTCTTTCATAAGCACCTAGCCCACCTGCGGCAGCCTCTTGAGCCGCGGTTCGTGCAGCGCCGCTTACGTCGCCTAGACCTTGTGCTGTTTGTTGGGCAGCTAATCTAGCACCCGCAGCAGTGTCGGCTACGCCAGCACCTGTTTGTGCTGCCGCCAATCGTGCAGCATCACTTACACCACCCAATCCTTGAGCCGTGCCTGCTGCACCAAGTCTTGCGCCTAACCCTGCATCCGCAGCGGCTTGCGCCCCTGCTAAACCGGCTGCGCCAAGAGCTTGTTGTCCACCAGCGGTTTGCGCTCTAGCAGCATCAATAGCACCAGCAGTAGCAAGTCCTGATCGTGCAGCAATTTGTTCTGCGCTCAACCCTGCTTGTGCAAGTTGTTCAGCCGCAGTTGTAGCTGTTCCACGTAGACCTTGTGCGCCAGTGGCCGCTAAATCAGCCGCGGTTTGTCCCGCAGCACGTAAATCTTGTCCTGTAGTTGCGGCTCTGGCCGCATCAATTACACCAGCAGTTTGACCTTGTAAGCCTTGCGCAGCGTCTAATGCGCCAATTCCTGCTTGTGTTAAACCTTGTCCAGCGCCTTGTACGGCACCTCTTGCAGCTTGAATTGCCGCCGCAGTATCTGTTCCGGCCTGTTGAGCCGCGGTCCGCGCTCCGGCACCGGCTGCTTCTGCCTGACCTTGTGCTGTTCCGGCAGCCGCGCCTAAGTTGGCTTGTCCAACTAAAGCTTGATCTCTAGCACCGGCAATAGTGTCGCCAACACCTTGACCAGCCGCTTCTGCTAAAGCCCGTGCATTTAAAGCATCTTGTTGAACAGCCGTTAAATTCTGTACTCCGCCTAATGCGGTAAGTCCTGCGGCTTGTGTGGCAGCGTCTAGTCCGGTTTGACCCGCAGCCACCGCATCGGCACCCGCTTGTGTAGCCGCATCTAGTCCAGTTTGACTCGCAGCCGCCGCATCGGCACCTGCTTGTGTTGCCGCATTTAAATTTTGTGAAGCGCCTAGTGCGTAAAGTCCTGCGCCTTTTGAGGCGGCATCAAATCCAGCTTGGCTTGCAGTAGCCGCATCAGCCGCTTGTTGCGCCGCAGCCGATAGTCCTCCCTGTGTTGCAGCAGTTTGCTGTAAACCCGCTTGACCCACATTAGCTGCTAAATTTCTTGAAGCTGCATCCGCAGTGGCCAACTGATCGGCCATGGTATCAATACGGCCTGTATCCGAAGCAGCGCCTGTTGCTTGTGCCGCAGCTAAGTTTGCAGCAGTATTTCCAGCACTTACGTCTTGAATAACACCGGGAATGTTGGCAGCCGCAGTGCCTAACGCCTCTTGACCTCCCGCCGCAGCGGTTCTAGCGCCAGTGGCAGCAGTATCTAGTGCGCCTTGGGCCGCGGTTGTTGCTGTGCCGCCCGCGGTAATCGCATCAGAAATGCCAGCTTGGGCCGCACTAACTTGTCCGGGCAGGTTGTCCAATCCAGCTTGCATTGCATCTGAAGCAGCTTGCTGAAAAGGCAAAGCCCCTTGCATTGTTGCGCCAAACGCGGTTTGAGCATCGCCAAGGGTGTATCCGGCTTCTTGTAAATAAGGTTGATATCCGCCAATCCCGGCTTCTGCTAGTTCAGTTGCCTTGATCTGAAGACCTGACATCTCCGCGACCATATAGGGCGGAATAGTAAGACCATTGTTAGCAAGTGTTTTAGCAGATTCTAGTAAGGCAAGTTTATACGCCTCAATTTCCGGAGCTTCGCGGACTATCTGTGTGGATTGTTCAGCCATTACGCCATAGCCCTCCCACGACTCTCAAGGTTCCGCATAACCGTATACATGTTCTTGATGCCGCTGTTAAGATTTCCGTTTCCTAAACCACGCACTGCATCGGTAGTCATTACAAACTCACCGGGCATTAACATGGCTCGAACGCTATCTTCACCCGGAGTACCTTCTGTTGGGGCTATGCCGCCTGTGCGACGCGGGAAGATTGGTCCACCTTCGGCTGCCGTCACGTATGGTCGTACAAACGGTCCGCCGGGGTTGCTGGCCATGAGATAGCCAGCTTGATTAACTGGTGCGTTATTCTGCATTACGGGCTGCATTGCAGGTGGTAAGTAAGCAGCTTCTTCTAACTCTTCTGTTGTAGTGTCCTGACCTACGGTTTCGTATTCACCTGTTTCAAGGTTTAGCTGTTGCTGACCAAGGTCGTGAACAAGGTATTTGCCCGGATCGGCTGCGATTAAATCTGCACCTGTTACAGGGCTACCATCAGGGTTGTAGTCTAGGAAGTTAGCTTGCTCCATCTCAGGAACATCAAAGAAGCCCATTCCACCTGCTACGGCTGTGCCTGCCAAAGCGGTTGGTCCGAATCTTCGTAAGAGATTAGGAGCAGCGTTTGCAGTGGCGGAGGCTACAGCGTTTGTTCCTGCCTGCATTGCCTGTTGTGCGGCAAGTTCCGGTGTCATGCCGGGTAATTGCATAGCATTGTTGTACGCTTCTGTGTATGCCGCATTGTTTACGGCAGTCTCATTTACCGGAGCGGTTCCGGGCATAAACGCGTCTTTCATACCGTCAAAGAAACCTACGTCATCAGTGGGGTCCAATGCTCCTTTAACACTCTCAAAGAATCCGGGTGGTTCAGTAGCGGCTGTCGCATCAGGAGTAGGTGGAGGATTAGGATTAGAGCCCGCAGGAGGATTAGGATTAGAGCCCGCAGGAGGATTACCCGCTTGAGCATCTACCGCTGTATTTCCACTTGTTGGATTGGCGTTGGGATCAACTTGATTTGGGTTTACGTTAGGATTAGTTGCGTTAAGTAGTTCTCCAGTAGGAGAAGCTGCTGCATAAACAGAATCAAAGAACCCACCAACAGAACCGCTAGTAGCACCTTCGACCACTTGACCGCCAAAGGTAGACAAACGGCCAAGAGGATTAGAAGCGGCGTCTGCTATGTTCTGACCAAACGAACCGGGACCTTTGAAGCCTGCGGTCACGCCACCAATTGCTCCAGAAATAAGAGCCGACTTGAGAGCGTCTTTTATACTGCCGCCCTGTATCAGCGTACCAATACCAGAACCAAGTGCAGCACCGTACATTGGCCCCAAGACGGGAACCATAGCAAGTGCTATTGGTAGGACAATAGGCGCAATCTTCTTAATTACTTTGACAACGCCTTTAACAACCTTCTTAATGCCTTTGACTACTTTCTTAAAAAATTTCTTGAGAAAAAACTCAGGTAGACCCGTTGTAGGGTTCAAATCGTTGGCTTCTGCACCAACAACATAAGCTTCAGGGTCTTCAACCCCGGCTTCTGTAAGAATATCGTAAATACGTTGCTTAATTACCTCGTCTTCAAGGAATTGTGCCGGGATGACTAATTCACCCTCTGCAACGTGGGCCAGCATATTATCTTCGTTGCGGCCATACTTTGCCATGCGCTCTGCCAGCGCAGGAAACTGGGCTATACCGTCATCACCAAAGTCAGAAGCTTTTTCGGCATAAACCTCATCAGCTTCGTCATCTTCCATGACAAAATCACCAATACCACCGGTCGGGACTTCCAGTTCTTCGGTTTCTTCAATTTTTAACGCTTCTTCTGCCATTATCCCGCTCCGCCAGTTATGCTTTCAGGCATAGTTACCTGTATTATTGTACTTCTGTTCTCGCCTCCAGTCCATGAAGAACCACATTGAGGACAGTTTCCTTCCGGATATGACGCAATTTCTTCCGGTGTATCCACTTTATTATCACAGTTAGCACAATGTACTAGGTCTGTGCTAGTGGAAGGTTTCCATTTGCTGCCGTCCGGCATATTAATAATAGTTTCACTCATTATGTTGTTACCGTGACACTACCCACGGCCCCCGCTGCTGCTGATCCTCTTGGATAAGGCATATTTGGGACCGTGATACGCAATTGATCGCCGTGTTGGAAAATACCGCCAATAGGAAGGTTGTAATTGTCGGTCTGCAAGTTAGGCAAAGTTAGTGCTGATGCCTGCCAAGGACCGGGGTTGTTAACTTGTTGTAAAAAAACCGAAAAGGCACGAACAACTTCCGCCATATACTCTGCATTGTAGTCAGGCGGTGCGTTTGGAAATAATGGTTGTACTAAGCCTCTACTCATCTACGCCCATCCGGTCTTAATTCAACACGCGGTGTCCCAAGTCTCCACTCAACACCCGTGTTGTCTGATTCTATTTTTAACGCAAACGAGCGACCGCGCATCCGGAGCCTTACCTGATCGGTAAATTGCTCAACAGGCACAGTAGAACTACGAATTACGTTGCTGCTTGTGGTTTGATTGTAGTCAGCACCCGGAAAACGTCTGGTTTCTAGTGTGAAATCCACGTTTGGCGACGGTGAAGTCGAGCCATCAAACGTTACGTCGGGTATTAGTTTGCTCAAGAACACAAAGTTATCCCCAGCACCCATCGACATCTGACTACTCTCAATGTACGAACTGATAGCCGCTGGAGGGTTGACGCTACCGTCGTCTGTACCAAACTCATGGTAGTACAAGTAGCCGTCTGTGCTTGCTGCAACAGGATATTGACCAATCCCACGGTCAATCCATGCCGTTCTGGTCATGTTGCCGTAGTACCAAACCTGTTCTTGATAGTTATACACAACGTATTTGTCGATAGTGTCAGAGTTAGCGGATGGGTAGAACCACCATATCTCTGAAAACGACGAATTAACCGCTGCGGTAACTTTCTCAGCTTGGTCTTGGTTAAAATCGTTAAATACATACGCTCTAACAGAACAAGGCAAACGCTGTACCTGTCCAGAATAGATATAAAACTCCTGCTCACCCATCCACATAACCATGTCATCGACCGCAATAGCGGACAAAGGACTGGCAATAGTGATGTTTTCGGAAATCATAGAGATACCGAAGGTGAAAGGTGGGCCTAAATACTGCATCGCATGTAGCGATTTATCGGTAAAGACCAGTATCTGTTGCCGTGTTTCGAGGGCCGTGATTATCTCAGAGCCCGTACCGATCCGCAGATCACCTGCCGTGTTGGTAGCTTCTGCGCTCCAAACCAGTGGGTTTTCTTGGTCAGAAAAACGGATAAGTAGAGGGTCTTGAACCCCAATGTTATCCTGTGCATCACAGCCAAACACAATAACGTGCCTGTCACGGTCAGAAATCATGACCTGTTTTGCAATAGTCGGCGTTGTAGCATCCGCACCAGCTAGTGACGATAGTTCTACCGCACGTTGGAAAGGTGCTGAACTGGTCGATTTATCCCAGTAATAGATGCCGCCGTCACGAACATTGATGATTAAGTCTTCACCAAAGTTGTCATGGCTCCAAATACGCAAGATATCGCCTACCGCAGTCAAACTAGCGGCAGAGCCCCACGCGCCACGGGACCATGTACCTGCACCCCAACCGGCTCCGGCAACTGTTGTATCCAA
>JAAERS010000427.1 GCA_024230095.1 Gammaproteobacteria bacterium
ATGGATAATTTTGAATATCGTGGCGACCAGCTGTTTGCTGAGGATGTGCCAGTTAGTGCTATTGCCAGCGAATTTGGCACCCCTACATACGTCTACTCGCGTGACACCTTAGAGCGCAACTATCTAGCCTATGCCCAAGCGTTACGCGGTCAAAATCATCGTGTTTGCTACTCGGTCAAATCCAATTCAAACGTGGCTGTTTTGAACATTTTGGCACGTTTAGGTGCAGGTTTTGATATTGTGTCTGTGGGCGAGCTGGAGCGTGTTTTGGCCGCTGGAGCTGATGCCAACAAAGTAGTTTTCTCTGGCGTAGGTAAGCAGGCCTTTGAGATGCGACGCGCCCTTGAAGTCGGTGTACATTGCTTCAATGTAGAATCAGAAGCAGAAATGGAACTGCTGCAAGAGGCGGCTGCCGGGTTGGGTAAACTGGCTCCCATTTCAATACGAATTAACCCAGACGTGGATGCCGGCACCCACCCATACATTTCTACCGGCTTGAAAGAAAACAAGTTTGGCATCGGCATCAAACAAGCGCTTGCTGCATACCAACGAGCGCAGCAATTACCGAATCTAGAAATCATCGGCGTGGACTGCCATATTGGCTCACAACTAACCGAGATAGATCCTTATCTGGATGCTATTGATCGTTTACTGGATTTAATTGATGAGCTATCAACGCACGGTATTACCATCAACCATCTTGATCTAGGAGGTGGCTTAGGTGTCAACTATGCCGATGAAGAGCCCTTGCCCATCACAGAATTTATTCAACGCATCCAAGCCCATATAGGGCAGCGCGAGATCAGCCTAATATTTGAACCAGGCCGCTCTATTAGCGCTAACGCTGGTATTATGTTGACTCAGGTGGAATACCTAAAAAACAACGAAGACAAGCACTTTGCTATTGTTGATGGCGCCATGAATGACCTCATCCGTCCTTCTCTATACGGTGCTTGGCAAGACATTATTCCTGCCGCTTTAAATACCCAGCGACAAAGCCAAGAATTTGACATTGTCGGGCCTATTTGTGAGAGTGGTGACTTCTTAGGGAAGCATCGCCAACTAGCGATAGCCGCTGGTGACATACTAGCCGTTTGTTCTGCTGGCGCCTACGGCTTTGGCATGGCTTCCAACTACAACACCCGTCCCCGAGCGGCTGAAGTGATGGTAGATGGCAACCAAGTTCACCTCATTGGTGCACGCGAAAAGCTGGCTGATCTATGGGCCCGCGAACAACTACTACCAAAGGACTAGAGCAATGCAGTTACGATTTGCAAAAATGCACGGCCTAGGTAATGATTTTATGGTCGTTGACATGATTACCCAGCGTAGCCGTCTCAACTCTGACCAAATTCGCCAGCTTAGTAATCGCAATACCGGCATTGGTTTTGACCAACTATTGCTGGTAGAAACTCCGCGCTCACCCGACGCTGATTTTCGCTATCGCATCTATAATGCTGACGGCAGTGAAGTCGAACACTGCGGTAATGGTGCTCGGTGTTTCGCTCTGTTTGTGCACAACCAGCGTTTAACCGGAAAGAGCAACATTGCCGTTGATACGGCTAACGGCCGCATCGTATTGCACATGCTTGATAACGGCCAAGTTCGCATAGACATGGGGGCGCCTACACTGACCCCAGCCGAAGTGCCCTTTGTTGCAGAGCAACAGGCCAGTAGCTATGACATTGAGCTCGACAACCAAACCTACTCCATAGGTGTTATTTCCATGGGCAACCCCCATGGCGTGTTATTAGTAGACGATATTGATCAGGCCCCCGTGGTCCAGCTCGGTAGCAAGCTCACCAAGCACGAGTGCTTTCCTCAACAAGCCAACATCGGCTTTATGCAAATTATTGATCGAAAGACTATCAATCTGCGGGTTTTTGAGCGCGGCGTGGGTGAAACACAAGCCTGTGGCACGGGCGCCTGCGCTGCTGTTGCCAGTGGCATTGAGCAAGGTTTACTTGACGCCGATGTGACTGTGCATTTACGTGGCGGTGATCTACGCATAGAATGGCAAGGAGAGAGCCAGCCACTATTTATGACCGGCCCCGCCACCCACGTTTATGAAGGACAGCTTCGCCTATGAGCCAGGCAGAATCCCCAAACACCGATGTAGCCGAAAACACCGCATTAAACAGCGATGACATATTGGCCTATCTGCGTGAACATCCCGAATTTCTCCAACAATACCCACAGGCTTTGGAGCACCAGCGGCTGGATCACGAATGTGGCGATGCCACTTCCTTGGTAGAGCGCCAAGTAAAAACGTTGCGCCAACGCATTCAAGACTATGCTGATAAGCTTTCGGAATTACTAAGCTCAGCACGTCGCAATGATGTGCAGTTTGAAAAAACTAAACGCCTGATTGTTGAACTAAGTGCCTGTGATACCCTGGCCGCTACGGCAGCTGCGCTGAATCATAGTTTTGTTAATGAGTTCCACGCCCACACTGTCCGCTTAATACTATTACAGGAACACGCTGAACAGCATGACAACCTGCTGCAAATTACCGACCCGATAGCGCAGCAACCCCTGCTATCGATGTTAGATGAAAAAGCTTGGGCCTTCTGCCATCAAGTCCCAGGCACTGCGTTAGCGGACCTGCTCGACAACACAGAAGAAACGATCCAGTCGTGTGCCATCTTGCCCGTACGTCGCCAGCAACAGACTATAGCCGTTATCATTGTTGCTAGTACTTCGGAGGACCATTACACCCAAGAGCTAGATACGCTATTTCTCAACCATGTCGCCGCCGTAAGCAGCAGCGTCATTGGCCGAATTTACGACGACTGATATGACTCGCCTTAGGATGCCTGCAACTTTTGCTCAGCCAGCGACCGATTTTGTCGACTATCTAAGACAAATCCGCTTTTACTCGGCCCATACCACAGCGGCCTATCAGCGCGACCTAACGAAATTAGCCATCTGTGCGGAGCAGCGTGGCCTGACAAGCTGGCAAGAAGTGCAAACCGATACCATCCGCCAAGCGCTGCAAGAGGTGCGTTTAGCTGGTTTGGGAGCCAGTAGTTGTCAGCGACTGCTATCTAGCTGGCGCAGCTTTTTTCAACACATACAGCGACAGGGCTTGCGCAAAAACAATCCTGTGGCTGGGGTGCAAGCCCCGAAGGCTGGAAAAAACCTGCCTAAGCACCTAGATACCGAACAAGTAAAGCAACTGCTAGATCAAGCTATCGACACCTCCGACCCCCTGCAAGTGCGCGATCAGGCCATGCTAGAGTTAACCTATTCAAGCGGCCTGCGTTTAGCTGAATTAGCCAGCTTACAGATCACCGACCTGGACCTTGCTGATCGCACTTTAAGAGTCACAGGCAAAGGTAACAAAACACGTCAGGTGCCGATGGGCAACAAAGCTTGCCAAGCCGTTAAATGCTGGTTAAAACAACGTCATTTACTGATTAAGCGCTCCACTCAGTGCTTATTTTTGAGCCAACACGGTCGCCCGATTTCTCCCCGCTCCATCCAATTGCGAATGCATAAGGCAGCCGCCAAACTTGGCCTGCAGTTGCACCCCCACATGCTGCGCCATAGTTTTGCTAGTCATATGCTTCAATCCAGCGGTGACCTGCGCGCTGTGCAGGAAATGCTAGGCCATGCTGATATTAGTACCACACAAGTTTATACGCACCTGGACTATCAACACCTGGCTCAGGTTTACGATCAGGCCCATCCTCGAGCACGCAAAAGAAGTAAAGATTCAACATGATTAAGGCCCTCACTTTTGATCTCGACGACACACTATGGGCGGTAGCTCCGGTGATCCAAGAAGCCAACTTAAAACTCTATAAGTGGCTCAAATCCCATGCACCGGCCTTTGTTAGTCATTACCAAATAGCCGACTTTACCCAACTGCGTGATGACATACTGCAACAACAACCTTTATTGATCCATGATATGAGTGGGTTGCGTTTAGCTTTATTGGAATTGGGCTTGAGTCGCTGTGGTTACGCGCCCAAACAGGCTGCTGCTATTGCTGCAGCCGGCTTCAAAGTCTACTTCGCCGCTCGTAACCAAGTCAATTTCTACCCCCATGCCATTAAACAGCTAGAGCTTCTCAATCAAGACTACACCCTAGGCGCCCTCAGCAATGGCAACGCTGACCTTAGCCTAGTGGGCCTGAACCATCTGTTTGATTTTGGCTTTAACGCCGCACAAGTTGGCATGTCTAAGCCTGCCCCCGACATGTTTCGTCAGGCTTTAGCGCATATGCAACTTAACGCACAGGCGGTCATTCATATTGGTGATCACCCAGAAGCCGATATACTCGGCGCACAAAATATGGGCATGCACACTATTTGGGTAAATATAGAGCAACAACCTTGGCCCCAAGATCAACCGCGTGCTTGTGCCGAAATCACACACCTTTCCCAATTAAGAGATGCCATTAAAGCGATACACAAGGAAACCTTGTCATGATAGTGGAACACCCTTTTGCGCAATATGTACGCATCCTCGGCAAGGGCAAACGAGGCACTCGTGATCTCACCCAACAAGAAGCTTTCGATGCCATGACCATGATCCTCTCGCGCCAAGTAGAGGCCGAACAGCTCGGGGCTTTCTTAATGCTACTGCGCCATAAGGAAGAAAGCCCAGCAGAGCTAGCCGGATTTGTGCAAGCGGTGCGCTCGCATAACGGTTTTGTTACCAACCCCATACCAACTATCACTGTTGACCTGGACTGGTCTACCTACGCAGGCAAAAAGCGTCATCAGGCTTGGTTTTTATTGGCCGCTCTATTAGTTGCTCAACAAGGCTTTACAGTATTTATGCACGGCGCTACCGGTCATACAGCGGGACGGGTATACAGTGAAGACCTGCTACTGGCGCTAGGCTTTTCAGCCGCTACTGATTGGCAAACTTGTGCACAGCAACTGGAACAGCGTAATTTTAGCTTTATGCGCCTTCAGCAACTTAGCCCAGAACTGGATCAGATGATCAATCTGCGCAACATACTGGGTTTACGCTCGCCAGTGCACACCCTAACCAGGCTGCTCAATCCAACGCAAGCTAAACACACTGTTGATGGCGTATTCCACCCAGCCTATGGCCCGCTGCACCAGCAAACAGCTAAATTGCTAAAACAGCCTCGAAGTTTGACCATCCGTGGTGATGGTGGAGAGGCTGAAATTAGGCCCGATACGGATTGCGACCTTCAGTGGGCTGACGAACAGCAACATAGTCGTCAGCCTTGGCCTCGGCTGCTGGAAAAACGCGCTGAATCCCCGCAGCAACTGTCGGCAAGTCACCTTCAGGCAATCTGGCAAGGCACAAGTCAAGACAGCTACGGCGAAGCGGCTATCATCAGTACCACGGCTGCCGTAATTTTGCTGCTCAAGCTGGTGAACGACCGTCAGCAAGCATTAACCATGGCACAGACATGGTGGCATCAAAGGTCACCATTTTTATAATATATTGTTATAACAAATCATTATCTTATTCCTTATTAAAATATCTTGTCCTTAGGTCGCATTTCGATTAGTATTCCACTGTTTTAAGCCTGTACAATAGGCTCGACCCCCTATTTGGACAGCCTAAGCTTATGAATAAAGTTATCTACCCAGGCACCTTTGACCCCATTACCAATGGCCATATGGACCTGATCGAACGTGCTTCACGTTTTTTTGACGAGGTGGTGGTCGCTGTAGCGGCAAGCCCCAAGAAAAAACCGTTATTGGAACTAGAAACAAGGGTTGAATTGACTCGAGTCATCACAAATTCTTTAGGTAACGTTAAAGTAATCGGGTTTAATGGCCTGCTAACAGATTTTTTGAAAAAGCAGAACGCCAACATCATTTTACGTGGTCTTCGTGCCGTCTCTGATTTTGAATATGAATTCCAGATGGCCAACATGAATCGCGTATTAGCACCAGATGTAGAAAGTATGTTTCTCACCCCTGCTGAGAAACATTCATTTATTTCTTCAACTCTAGTGCGGGAAGTCGCCATACTCAACGGTGATATTTCCAAATTTGTACACCCTGTCGTGGCCGAGGCCATGCGACAGCATTTAAGCGGCTAAAGCTTGGCCGCCAGATAATTGAAATAGAGGAACACGAAATGTCTCTAATTATCACCGACGACTGCATCAACTGTGACGTTTGTGAGCCCGAATGCCCCAATGAGGCCATCACACCGGGTGAGGAAATTTATGAAATTGACCCAAACAAATGCACTGAATGTGTAGGCCATTATGACGAGCCTCAATGTGTAGAAGTTTGCCCTGTTGACTGCATCCCTAAAGACCCTGATAACGTAGAGTCAGAGGATGATTTGATGGATAAATACATCCGCTTAACCGCCGCCTAAGCTACTCACTTTCAAACATTCATACCAGAGGATTAAGACTGACGTCTTAATCCTTTTTTGTTTGCCCACATTATTAGTCCCATTGATCTAAATGGCTATTTTTTAACATGGCGAAAGCGTATGCTGAAGATACCCACCTTATCTTGGAGTTCTATTATGGAAACGTCCCAGTTACAAAAGCTCTTATTGCAGCTACACCAAGAGCTTAGTGATCACCAGATAGACGATGCACAGGTACAAGCTCAGCTACAAATCCTATTAAAGGACATTGATAGGCAAATACACAATAAGGTAGAAGACGCCGCCGCAAATAGTCAACTTAGCGATCTCGCTATCGAGCTGGAGGCTGAGTTCCCTCGTCTTAGTAGCACTTTGCGAGAAGTAACAGACCAACTCAGCAAATTGGGCATCTAAGCTAGCGCTGACAGTGGCGGCAATATACCGTTGAGCGCTGCCCTAAACGCACTTCTTTTAGTGGCTCACCACAGCCACGGCAGGGTTCTCCCGTGCGCCCATATACCTGCAAGCGTTGTTTAAAATAACCCGGGTTGCCATCACTATCAACAAAGTTGCGCAGGGTCGTCCCACCTTGAGCAATAGCCTCAGCCAGCACTTGTTTGATGGCACACACCAATAGGGACAGCCGCTGCTTACTCACCCTACCTGCCTGGCGGTTGGGATTAATACCGGCCATGTACAAGGCCTCATTGGCGTAGATATTGCCAACTCCAACAACTTTTTTGCTGTCCATTATTAGCGTTTTTATGGGTTGCTTTTTGCCTCTACACGCCACTTGTAAAACATCCACATTGAAGGCATCAGTAAGTGGTTCTGGGCCTAAACTGGCTAAAAGTGGGTGTTGCTGTAAAGGGTAAGGCTGCCATAATAAGCTACCAAACCTTCGTGGATCACGATAGCGAACCAAGCAACCATCAAAGCATAAATCAAAGTGATCATGATAAGCCGGGGGCTCTGCTCGAGTGACAATGCGCATACTGCCGGTCATGCCTAGATGCCCTATCAGACCACCTTCATCAAAATGCATTAACACATATTTACCGCGCCGAGTTACCTCATGCAGAGTTTGCCCCACCACTAACTCATCAATATTATCCGCGATTGGCCAGCGTAAGCGGCCATCACGTACCACGACCTGCCGTAACACTTGGCCAGTAATATGCGGCGCAATGCCTGCACAGGTCGTTTCAACTTCGGGCAATTCAGGCATGGCAGCCTCCCATTAACGCATGTCCACGTCTTCTATTCGATTAAATTTTTGTTGCTTAACACACCCACTATTGTCAGCTAACGCATTGACAACACAACAAAAAGCTATAATGTTATAGGAACCCTCTCAACAATTAAAGGAACATGGCCTTGCTTAAATCTGTCAAAGTTTCAGATTACATGACCCGCAAGCTGATCACCTTCACTGAAGACATGGATCTTTTTGAAGCTATTCGCATTTTTAGTGAACAACAGGTGTCTGGCGCACCTGTCATCGACAAGCAGGACCGACTGGTCGGCATTATGTCCGAGGTCGACTGCTTACGCGGCATTTTAGATAAAACCTACCATGAGGAAGAGGTGGGTGGCACCGTAGGTGAGTTTATGACTCGCGAAGTAGATACCGTGGACACTAATACAGATATTATAGCTATAGCCGGACAATTCATTCACCGTGGTCGACGTCGTATACCCGTAGTTGATAATGGCACACTAGTCGGCCAAGTAAGTCGCAAGGATATTTTGCGCGCCGTCAATGATTTTGTATGTGGCACTTGACATGGCTGAGCTAGAAACAAAGTGACCACTTACTTCCAAAGATTTTTAATTGTCTTAATTCAGTTGTTATTTGACCCAATTTCACCCTAACTATGCTAACATTACAGGCCTTTGAAACGACCTGAATTATCCCATGTCACGGCTCCAAAACAAGCACATCATTGTTGCTATTAGCGGCGGTATCGCCGCCTACAAAAGCGCCGAACTTGTGCGCCTGCTGATTACCGCTGGCGCCCAGGTCGAAGTGGTCATGACCCGTGGTGCCACGGAATTTATTACACCTCTTACTCTGCAAGCCCTATCTGGTAACCCCGTTCATCAACATTTACTGGATTCCAGTGCCGAAGCGGGCATGGGGCATATTCAATTAGCTCGTTGGGCTGACAGCATCCTGATCGCCCCTTGCACAGCCCACGTCATAGCACGCTTAGCTCAAGGCCAAGCAGATGATCTGCTAGGTACTCTTTGTTTGGCGACTCAGGCCCCCGTATTGTTAGCCCCCGCCATGAATCAAGCCATGTGGGCTGACTCGGCAACCCAAGCCAACGCTCAACTGCTCAGCGAACGAGGCTACACCCTACTTGGCCCTGCTATTGGTGAACAGGCCTGTGGTGACGTCGGCCCTGGCCGCATGCTAGAGCCCGCACAACTCGTTGAACACTTACAACAAAGCTTCAGCAGCCATGCCTTGCAAGGTCGCGAGGTCGTCATTACCGCCGGCCCCACCCGCGAAGCCATTGATCCAGTACGTTATCTAAGCAACCATAGTTCCGGCAAAATGGGTTATGCCTTGGCACAGGCTGCGGTAGAAGCCGGCGCTCGAGTTCACCTAATTAGCGGGCCAACCAATCTGGCCGTACCCGCCGATCTAAAATGCACACAAGTTGACAGTGCCCAAGAGATGCTTACCGCCTGCCAAGCTGCTTGCCAACATGCTGATCTATTTATAGCCAGTGCGGCCGTGGCCGACTATCGCCCCGCCCAAGCTGCTGACCAAAAGATGAAAAAATCAGCTCCCGATTCAAATCTTCGTTTACATCTAGTACAAAATCCTGACATCCTGGCCACCATTGCCCATGACTTTCCCGATATCACCTGCATCGGTTTTGCTGCCGAAACAGAAAAGTTACTTGCGCATGCTCAGGCCAAACTGCATCGCAAAAAGGTGTCCATGATCATTGCCAATGACGTGTCGGATACTGATATTGGCTTTAACAGTGACCACAACCAAGTACATCTGGTAACCGCCAATGGCGTCACCGCATTACCACGTTTAACCAAAGCCCAACTGGCTCGCCAGTTGATCGATAACATTGCTCAATTGGACCAATAACGGCATGTCTCAACTACCTCAACTTGAAGTGAAAATCATGGACGCCCGCTTGGGCGGTGAATGGCCAATGCCAGCTTATGCAACCCAAGGCTCAGCCGGCATGGACCTACGAGCCTGCATTAGCCAACCATTGGAACTCGAACCGGGTCAAACCGAGCTACTACCAACTGGTATGGCCATTCATATTGGCGACCCTAGCTTGTGCGCTATGTTACTGCCTCGCTCTGGGCTCGGCCACAAACACGGCGTTGTCTTAGGTAACTTGGTTGGGCTGATCGACTCAGATTACCAAGGCCAGCTAATGGTGTCCTGTTGGAACCGCGGCAATAGCCGTTTTATTGTGGAACCCGGTGAGCGCATTGCACAAATGATATTGGTGCCTGTGGTACAGGCCGAACTCAACATTGTTGACGACTTTGATACCAGCGAGCGCGGTGCCGGTGGTTTTGGACATTCAGGACGTAAATAAAGGACCTTATACATGGAAAGTTATCGTTACCCTTCACCGGCCATCGTGCCCGCCGAGATTTTTCGAGCCTATGACGTGCGAGGCATTGTCG
>JAAERS010000428.1 GCA_024230095.1 Gammaproteobacteria bacterium
AATTACGCGCCATGTTAGATGAACTAGAGGCTGAAACAGGTCGTGAATATGAATTAACCTCAGCAATAGGCTCTGGCTACGATAAGATTCAAGATGTCGATTACGCACAAGCGGCACAATTTATGGATTACATTTTTGCCATGACTTATGATTTCTTTGGCGGCTGGAGCAATGTTACTGGCCATCAAACAGGTTTAAACTGTGGTAGCCATATTAGTGTTGATGAATGTAATGGCACAGGCGTAGACGATAATGGTGTGCCACGCAAAGGTCCTGCTTACACGCTAAGTAATGCTGTAGATTTATTATTAGCACAAGGTGTTCCCTCTAAACAAATTGTCATTGGTGCTGCTATGTATGGCCGTGGTTGGGAAGGAGTAATGCCAGAAAATACTACTATTGCAGACAATCCAATGACCGCTGAAGGCACTGGCAAGCTTAAAGGCTCTACAGCACAAGGTGTTTGGGAAGATGGCATCATTGACTATAAAGGGTTAGCACAATATATGGTTGGTAGTGCTGGTACTGGCGTCAATGGTTTTGAAGTTGGCTATGATGAATTAGCTGATGCCGCATATGTTTGGAACAGACAGTCTGGTACCTTAGTAACCTATGATAGCCCTCGCTCAGTAAGAGCCAAAGGCCAATATGTTAATGCTAATGGTTTAGGTGGCTTATTTGCTTGGGAAATTGATGCAGATAATGGCGATATTTTAAACGCAATGCATGAAGGTTTACTTGACAATGCTGGTCCGATAAATAAGAAGCCTGTCATTAGCTTAGCTAACAGTTTCTCAGTTGATGCTGGCCAAACACTTACTATTGCTGCTACTGCAACTGATGCAGATAATGATCCATTAACCTATAGTTGGTCTGTCGATAGTGCTTTAAATGCAACAGGTACCAATAGTGCTTCGTTGCAAGTTACCGGTACTAACGTTACGCAAAATACTAATTACCAATTAACGCTTACTGTCTCTGATGGTAAAGCCAGCGTAAGTAAATCAACCACCTTAACAGTAATCGCGCCAAATACTGGCAATACTGCACCGGTAGTTGACATGATTGCGGATGTTACTATTGAAGAAAATACACAAACAAGCGTTGCGGTTAATGCCAGTGATGCAGAAAATGATCCACTTACTTTCTCTTGGAATGTCCCCT
>JAAERS010000429.1 GCA_024230095.1 Gammaproteobacteria bacterium
ATATTTTTATTTTTTTAGGGTAGACTTAATATTGAAAAATAATTTAAAAAAATTTCAATAAACACTTTACATCCATTTGTTTTGTCTATACAATACAGTTGTAAGTTAAATTCTTGGAGGGAACAGAAATGAAAAATTTAATCAATGACGCACAACAACTAGCTGCCGTTTTAACACTATCAGAAATCATGCGCTTTGCTACCAAGTACAACCATAGTTGGCGCACATTGCGAGATGATGACCCACTTTTAGCGCAAGCAATCAAAATGTATGCAATGGCTAATGATAACTCTTACGATCTGGTAAATGCTGCTTTTTGTTAATAGTTGAATTACCAAAAGGTCTGACTATCGGGCCTTTGATTAATTTAACAAATAGGGGCTTCGGCCCCACCGCCCAAGCGGAACTTGGATAGGAGAAGATCATGATTTACTATAACACAGAGACCGATGAGGCTAAAATTTTATCAGAATGGCTAGAGCTGCTTGGCTCAGAAATCTACACACTTGTATCTGATGGCGTATTGGTGTGTATTGGTGCGTGTGCATAAATGTGTGATATTATAACTTTTAGGACTCCATAAGCCAAAAAGGATATGACACATGGCAAGACGTAAAGCGAAAAACGTATTCAATGATAACAATCTTGACTTGCAATCTGTATCGCCACTTACTGACAACCAAGCTACTTTTTTTCAAAATTATCAAAGCAGCAAAAGCCAATTACTGCTTGGGTACTCTGGCACAGGCAAGACTTTTATGGCTTTTTACAAGGCTTTTAACGAGATAATGGCAGGCTCAGATTATAGGCGCGTAGTTATAGTCAGAAGTGCTGTCCCGACAAGAGACATAGGGTTCTTAAAGGGTACTGAGGCTGAGAAGGGTGCGGTATATGAACTGCCATATAAAAAAGTATGTGGCGAGCTTTTTAAGCGCGATGATGCGTATGAGATTTTGACCAAGCATGGCGGGGTTGAATTTATGCTTACATCTTTTATACGAGGACTGACACTAGATAATGCTATAATTATCGTAGATGAGTTCCAGAATATGACCGCGCATGAGGCAGACTCGGTGCTTACGCGAGCTGGTTACAATTCTAAAATTATATTTTGCGGAGACATACTGCAACGTGATTTTACTAAACCATCAGAAAAAAACATAGAAAGTTTTTTACAGGTGATACAGGGTATGCCGACACGATTTGATTTTAACTATTTTACTGAAAATGATATAGTCAGATCAGGCATTGTGGGTGACTATATTAAAGCAAAACACAAGCGTTTTCCAAAGGGGTTCTAATGAATTTTCTATCAATTTTTTCTGAAATTGTTTGGATTGCCGCTGGCTTGGCCGTTTTTGCTAGCGTAGTGCTTTTTGTATTAGCTCCGGTTTACTCTGCTTGGTCAGAGTTACGCAGCAATATAAACACTGAGTCAGAGCTTTATGATGTAGTAGTAAAAGCACTAGATGAATTTGAAGAAACCGGAAAAGCGGTTACAATTATTATTGGCGATGAAACCGCCCACGATGAAGTAAAGAAGATTATGGAGGACTCAGAATGAGCGTCAAGTTGCGAGAAATGATTAAGCGTCATGAAGGAGTGAGGCGCTTTGTATACCGATGCAGCGCTGGGGCATTGACTATTGGAGTGGGGCGCAACATCGACCCAAACAAGGGCGGTATTGGGCTTTCAGATTCAGAAGTTGATATGATGCTAACCAATGACATTGCGCGCGTTTACATGGAGCTTGAGTCTAATTTAGATTTTTTCCACGATTTAGACGAGGCGCGACAAGACGTTATGATTGATATGTGCTTCAATTTGGGTTTGCCACGCTTCTTAGAATTTCGCAAAATGCTAGCAGCCGTAGAGCTTGGTGACTACGAGCGAGCAAGTGCTGAAATGCTTGACTCAAGGTGGGCCGATATGGTCAAAGGCCGAGCCATAACTTTAAGTTTAATTATGAAAAAAGGAGAATACTAATGGGTTTTTTTAGTTTCTTTAACAAAGACATTGCAGAGCCAGTTGAGGCTGTTGGCAACGTCATAGACAAGCTGTTTACATCAGATGAAGAACGAGTACAGGCTGAAATAATTAAACGCAAACTAGAAATGAAGCCAGCGTTAGTGCAGGCTGAGATAACTAAAGTACAAGTATCTCACAGGTCAATGTTTGTGGCAGGCGCTCGACCTTTTTTGATGTGGGTTTGCGGTAGTGGGCTTGCTTTTGCGTTTATTATCAATCCAGTGCTTGAGTGGTTAATGCCAGAAGTAGGTAAGCCAACTTTACCGCTTGATGCTATGATGGAATTGGTGCTGGCAATGCTCGGTTTAGCTGGAATGCGAACCGTCGAAAAGCTCAAGGGCGTTGCTAAATGAGCGACTTAATAAACCCAGATCATTACAAAGCTCATGGTAGTGGAATCGAATGTATCCAGATAACAGAACACATGTGCTTTAATCTTGGTAATTCGATAAAATATATCTGGCGAGCAGATTTGAAGCATACAGATGGCGGCATCCAAGATTTAAAGAAAGCTTTATGGTACATCAACCGCGAGCTAGGTAAACGACAAAACCAATAATTGAGCTAATTGCAAGTCGGATTACCCATTCATTCATGCCAGTTTTACTAGTGTTGGTGACTACGCGCTTATTAATATCGTCAATTTCACTGGAATGCTTGTTTAATCGTGAGTCGTGGTGGTCTAGCCTCTGCGACACAGCAACGTGCTTTTCTTCTATACGGGCCAGCGCTGTCACCACCTCTGCCATAGAGTCGACCTTTTCAACTATTCGGTCAAGGTTTTTTTCTATTCGATCTAATCGGTGTTCGCTCATCTGCAAGTCCATTTATAAAGCGTAAATTGACACAACATTATAACATTTCTTTTATCTGCTTTATACCAACTTTATGTCGCATATGCTCACCGTATCGCTTATGCAGAGTGACACAAGTCATGGAACGCTCACTACCAAACCCATTGTCATCGTGCCAAGAATCTGTAGCAGCCAGAACATTCCAGCTTTCAAACTGAATGCCGCCAATTTCGTGCGCGGTCTTGTGGTGGATATGCCCCATCCAGCCAAACCGATGCTCACTATTTCCCCACTCTTTAGCCATATCGCGCGTAATCATTTCGTACATGCGCTGGGGCTTCATTTTGTCGCCATGATGAGCGCAAATAAAATTAGACCCAAAAGAAAAATTAACTAGCTTTCGGACATTATCGACAATTTCTACGCGTAATTCATCTTCATAATACGCTTTAAGCAGAATGTTCAACATTAGGCTAGAGTCGCGGTCATGGTTGCCTCGCGCATTCATTATTACTACTTTAGTATGATGGAGAAGCATCATATCTATAATGCCACGTAGCAATCTAGCAGCAGCTTCAAACGAGTCAGAAAAATAGCCATCAACTTCTAATAAATTGCCTGATTGAGTTGTATTTGTGGAGTCGTTAGCGTGTAAGAAATCGCCTAAATTGCAAAGCATGCCAGTTCCAGTGTTCCCACCAGCTTGCAATAATTTACCCATTGCAGCGATTAGCGTATTTTCTGCCAGCTCTATGCTCCAATCATCGCTAGTTCTATTCTTACTGGATAGCATACCTAGATGATGATCGCCAATAACATAGCATGACATTAAATCATTGGATGGTAATTCTGGGGCTTTTACATGTGGCGTATACTTAGGCAAATCTTGTGATAACCCTTCAACAAAAGAAAGCATAGCCTGCTGCGTTTCATCTGCCTTTAGGTTAGTCTTAACCCATTGCTGCTTCACCTGACCGTTATCACCATAAAGCGTTGATACGCCTTTAACTATGTGAGAATTTGGAGCTGTATGCAACATATCATGATCTGGAGCATACCCCTGCCGCCCTGCCTTGTCGCGTACAGCCCTCAAGTGCCGTTGCACGTTCCGAACATTAATCCCAAGCGCTTTTGCAGCCTTTGCTTGCGTTCCATGATCAATTAATGCCTGTAATGTTTTTAACTGGCGCTCATTCGCCCACTTTTTCAGCGTTTCATGATCTGTCATGATAAACCCCTGTCCTTTTTAATATTTGCCTTTCCATACTCGCAACTTATCAAAGTCGCCCGACAACATCTTCTTCTTTATAACATCGCCTCGCGCTGGGTCATCCCAAGAAACGCCAGCCTCTTTTAACCAAATGCCAATCAAGTCAGCATCAATACTGCCAATCAGAACAGATTCGCCCATGCGATCAGCACCAGCATCACGCATCATCTTGTTACGCGCGATCATTTCGCTCCAATCATGATGCTTTTTATGAATGATCTTATCACCTTCCGTGATAAATTCTTCGCCAATTTTAGCCATTTTTTACGGCCTTCTTTTTCCTGACAGTTTTAGGAATGGTTTTAATGCGAGAAGAACCGTAGCCCTCGTCCATTTTATTGATCAAATCAACGATGCTTTTATCAACCTCAACCACTTCGCCTTTAAACCGCTTAGTATCGAGAACTATGTCGTGGCATAATACCTCAACCTTTACTTTTACCATGATGCCTCCAGAAACAAAAAAAGGGCCATATAGACCCTTTTATTATAACGATTTAAACAAACTAATCAATTAAGATGTAGTGTTGTCGAATACGCCACCTTGTGCGGCTTCGTTGCGTACAACTAAGGTACACTCAGAAACAACTTGACGCTTTTCGCTATCGCCTGTCTTAGCCAAGGCTTCATTCTTCATCTTACGCAGTTCAGCTACAGCTAGCTTATCCTTTTCGACGATGAATACATCACGGCTACGGTTCTCACGCGCTGGAACAAACTCTACAGAACCCCAAGGAGTCATATAGACATTTAGCAAGTTAGCTACCTTACCGTCAGCAGCGCCAATAGTAGAGCGCTGGTTGTTGTTACCAGCAAAGCCTAGAGCCTTGTCCATTTGGAAAGCTGACAGAATAACCATATCTGGGGAACCGCCACTAGACCAGATTGACTGCATAACAGTGTCAAAACGGGCTTGGGTGAATGCAGTTTGTGTACCATCTGTACGGGCGTTAGAGCCAGTACCGTTAGCGTCAGAACCGCCAGAACCAGCAGATGTGTTAGACGTTAAATAAGCAGGCAAGCCAGCCAATTCACGTGCAGTGGTAGCATTACCAGCTACGCGAGCATTATTGTCCATTAAAGCCTTTTCAATATCTAGCTTTTGCTCTTTACCAACCTTAACAACCTGATAGGCCATTTCTTTACCACGGCCTGCTTTGCTAAGACCAGCGTCAGTGCCAGCGGTCACAACAGCATTTTTAAAGATTTGGGTATAGTTACCCAAACGAGTAGTAGCTGTACGCGCTTCGGCAGCAGTATCATCACCCTCAATGTGGGCGTTAGCAGCAGAGCTACGCAGAGCGTCAGTTTGCCACTCATGGTAAGTGTTAGACGCGCTAACTTTACCAATAGATGACAGTAATGGGGTTTCTTCGGGAGACACATCATAGATAATGTCGCTCAAATCTTCGCGGATACCATTGGCATCATACGAATCAAAAGTATTCGTAGGCTGAGTCATAATATTTTACCTTTTAATCTAAATTAACCATTAAATAACATTTCGGCTGCATCTTTCATGCTGCCTGACTTTTTCAGTTTGGCACGTTGCTGTCTAGCTTGGCTTGCAGCAGTATTTGTAGGCTTTTTAGCACCAGCTTTAATCAGGGGTTTGGCTTTCTTAACCTTGGCATCAACCTTGGTTTTGCCAGCCATTATCTGATCATAAAGCATTGCCTTGTGTAGAGTATTGATAGCTCTTGAGTCAGAAACTTGACCAATTTCTTCTGGCGAATAGCCAACCTTAGAACCGAATTGCACAAGATCACTTTTGAGTTTGGTTGCCTTATCAGCGTCACTAAAATCAGGGATAACCTTTGCTAACTCTACCATTTGCTCTTGCAAGTAGGCTTTTTGAGCCTGTGCTTGCGCCTGCTTCATGGCATTGCCCTGCTTGGCAATTTGCTGCCTCTGTGACTGAAACTTGCCCATGTTCTCTTGAAACTTGGCTTGGGCTTCTATATACCCTAAAGGGTCATCTTGAGCCATAGCCGCAGAAGGTGGAACAGGCTGTTTAACTAAGCCATCAGTGTTTAACTGCTGCATCAAGCTACCTAATTGCTGCTGTTGTTGCTGCAATTGGTTAAAAGCGGTTTCAGCCTGTTTACGGGCCTCCGCTGCTTGCTTCATGCCTTTTTGAATATAAGCCTGTCCAGAATAGTCTCGCTTTAGATCGTCAAGGGTTACTTCAACTTGTTCACCATCTACTTTGATAGTGAAGGTGTCAGGCCCAGCTTGATCGGCTTCCTGTTCTTCTTCTGCTTCATATTCATCCTCGCCAGAATCATCTTCTAGCTCGGCTTCTTCACCACTATCGTCATCGACAGGGGCTTCTTCTGCCTCAGTTTCGTTCAACTCAGGCTCTACAGCCTCAGTTACTACTTCCTCGGCTACTGGCTCACTAGGAGCTAATAGCGCATCTACAGCGCCTTGTACGCTTTGGTCAGTCGTATTATTCACGGTGCTTACCTTTTACGTTTGTCTTTGATCGCCTCGTCAGTTATTACGCTTTGTAGGCGATTCTCAATTTTTTTTAGCGCTAAAACTATATCATGCGCTTCCTCGCGAGCGTTGATATCATCTTTACTAGTATTTATGAATTTATCAACTTGCTCTTTGCGTATTATATCAAATACTTTGATAAAAGTATCATTTCTTAACAAATGTTCAGCGTCATGCTTACTTATCATTGAATATTCCCATTCATATCACGCGGAGCTGCTTGAATTTGACGTACTCGCTCAACATCCACGGCTGTCCCGTATTCGCCTAATATCTTAGCTGCTTGTATAAGTAAATCTTGGGACATTCTATCGCGGTCTAAGTCGTTTGACGCTTGCAAGTCACGATACTTTAATTGCAATTCTGCTAGCTCTTTGCCCTGCTTCTGTTGCATTTCAGCGCCCTTAATTTGCATTTCAGCCTGCATCTTAGTGTTATCCGCTTGCATCTTGGCCTGCATTTTCATTTGATCACCCTGCATCTTAGCCTGCGCCTTGATCTGCTCGGCCTGAATCAATGCTTGAGCCATTGGGTCTCCCTGCTCGCCTTGCTGTGCTTGAGCCTGTTGTTGCTGTGCAATTAACTGCTGCTCAATTTGCTGGGTCATTGGTGCATAATAGCGGTCTGCATTACGAATACCGCCTAAAGATAAAGTATCTGCTAAAGTGTTTCTCATCTGGGTGAGGCTTACTAAGCCATTATTCGGGCCGTATGTCTGCCAGATCATCTGCTGAGTTTGGAAAGTCTGCATTAAGATTGCGGCCTTAGTATCTTCCTGACCTGTTCCTAAACCGACATTCACAGTAACATCCATTTCAGAATCCCATGTAGCAGGGTTAACTGGAATAAAGTTGCCACTCAAACGCATCAAAGTTTCTTCTGGTGAATTTTGAGTCATAATGCGCAAAATCAGCTTAAATAGGCGCTTAAAGCCCGTTTCAGCCAAATTACGTGCCATCACCTCAACCTGACCAGCGCCTTGCTGTGCGGTTAATGCGGCTGCTGTAGCGGTAGTGTTCTGCAAGGCATCTGCATCAAGGCCCATTGAAGCTTTGCTTATACCTGTTTTTTCTTCCACAAGCCTATCTAAATATTGCAGCGCAGGCAGTGTTGTGCCAGCAATAAATGGAACAGTAAGCGGAATGACTGAGCCGCCCTGATCTGAGCGCACAATAGCCCCGATTTCGTTATTTAACACATCTTCCATTTCTACGTTATCTTCAATGACTTCTAACCGTGGGTTATTAGTCAGCGCCACGTTATCAAGAATACCTCTTAAAACACTAGTGGTAGTATCTTGATCGTTCATCACTAACTCAGCGAGTGAGCGACCATAGAACGCGTGTGGCTCTGGGTCAATATGGAAATCTGCAAATGGTGTAATATCCCATTCTTCCATATCTAGGATTTCATAACCTGTACCAGCGCACAAAAACTTATGCAGAGTCGGAATGCCATCACCTTCGGCATCAATGCGCATATAAGCCTCAGTAACAATAACTTCTTGCATTGACGGGTCATTAGAAACTCCATCAGTTGAATCTAAAGACTCACCAAATCGTAATATTTTTTCTTCTTCACCTGAAAGCGTATCATCATCAGTTCCAGCTAAGGCCATTATTTTGTCATAGTCATACCCTTGAGCTACAAGATCACCAGCCCTCATGCTCGTTCTATGTCCACAAATATACGCATCATCAATGCTTTTGGCGTTACTGTCTATAAAAAATTCTTCTGGTGGCACGTTTTCGATTACCAGATCACCTTCTTCTCGGCTGTGTCGCAGCTTTATACTGTGTCTGTTTTGCTCAATATCCATGCCGTATTGATCAGCTTCTACAGTCACATCTTGAGTATGCTCAATAATCTCTACATCATCTTCTTGAGCTAGATAAGTCATTTCTTGATCTGTCAAGTTTTCATATGTATGCGTTTCGGCAATAACCGCAGTATCCCACCAAACCTTAACCAAACCAACCTTCTTTACTAAAGCATCGTGTATGGCGTTATTGAGGATGTTGTAGCCTCCGCACTCATTAAACTTCCAGTGCGCATATGTAGTGGCCTGCTCTGCCGCCATGACTTGCTCTTGGTTTCGTGGTGAATACTCGACGAATTTATCATTCGATAAAAATACTCGCATTAAGCTGGGTTTAGCTCCACGAATAACATCGCGTACTTTTGTAGAGACTACCTTAGAACGACCATCTTCATGCTCAAGATTGACTTTTCCATCAAAATACTTCTGGGCATTTTCGCGCTCTCTAGCAATATCGCTGTCAATATAAGCAATCCCAGCCTCTATAGCCGCCTTAATTGCGCTTTGAATATCTTGCTCTGTCATCTGACCCTGTGGCATAGTAAACCCTTATTCTGATAAAGCCTTTCCGCTTTGAGTTGCGGCTGGCGCTGCTGTACCCATTATAACAACATTAGCAACTAATTGCGCTTGGCTGTTGGCTAATTCCTGACCATCCATTGCTTTCATAATCAGACGTAGTGCTATTTGGGCTTCCTTTCCTCGCTTATTTGTTAAGACAGTAGCCAGTTCCTCAAATAATTGTGCTTTTTGGCTTGCTTGCATCTCCTTAGTTGCACCAGTTAACGCCTGCACAACTTTTTGAGTGGCTTGTGCTGGATGGCCTGTCAATAATGTTTGCAATGGCCCTGCGTCAGTCAAATCACCAACCATTTCTTGTACAGCCTGTCTCTGAGCCGTTTTACTGTTAACTGCTACCGCAGCCTGTAGCTCCAAAGCTGCCCGTACTTGTTCAATTTGATCGGACATTTGTTTAGCTTCTTTTGGGCCTAAAATAAATCCCAGCTTTTCTTGGTTGGCCTTAGACGATAGCTCGGAAAGCAGGCGAGAAGCGGCCTTTACATCAACGTCAGGCGAACTAATTGTGGCCTTTACGTTTGCCAGCGTGTCATCAATAAAGTTTCTAACGCCCAATCTAGCTGTTTGCTTTTCAGCATCAGTAGCCTTTACTAATGCGCGAGCAATCTGTTCTCGCGTAGTGCTTGGGCGTAACAGCTTATAACCTAATTCGCCTGCCATTTGCTCACGAATATTATCACCGCCTAGCTGCAATGCTTGCCCATAAGACGGAACAGCTTCAACTAATACATTTCGCAATTGACCAGATATATCACCATAAAACATACTATCAGACGTATCTTGACCCAACGGCCCTTTAGCATCCTCTGCCATGTTGCCTAGCACACGCTTAATATGATCTAACTGAACCATATTAGGCATCTTAGAAAAACTAATACTCCCATCTTCTGCCACAGTAGCCATAACTTGCTCATGACCTAACCCGCTAAACTTCATGCGATCATTAGCTGCCTTGATGGCTTTACTCATCAAATCGTTTGGAATACGCTTAAAGATTTCTTCTATAGCCACACCCTGCGGGGTAGCGTAATCAATAGGCGTGTTATAAGCTATCTTATAAGCCTCACCGCGTTCCTTAGATGTGCGCTTGGCGATTTCTTCTGCTGCCGAAATGCGTCCTTTAGGAGCCGCCCCTAAAGCTTTAGTCATTACTTCGTCAATCTTACCACTAGCCTGAACAGCGCGACCAGTAACAGCTTCCGATACAGTTTGTGTCGCTTTTGGCGATGCTGTAGCTGTAGCATCTAATAGCACCTGTATGGCCTCATTTGCGTCAGCAATCATGCCCTGCTCACCAGCTCTTTGTATGTTACCTATTGCTGATTCTAAGTCACCGCCTCGTCCCATAACATCTTTAATTACTTTGGCTGCTGTGGCGCTAACCCCAAGAGTAGCCTGAATAACACCAAGATCAGATCGCTTAATAAACCCTACTAGATTTGCTACACCCTCACCAATTAGCGGGGCGGCTGAACCAAACGCACCGCCAGTTAGGCCACCAAACGCTGCGCCTGTTTTACCACCTTCTAAGCGTTGGCCTGCTTCTGCTTCGCCAGCGCCATGAACAAATCCCTCGCTAGCACCTAACAGCCCACCAATACCAGCACCTTTTGCCATTTTTCCTGCTCGCGTAACAGAGTCAGCAGACCTAAAACCGCCTCCTAACAATCCTAGTGGGGCGGTACTTGCTATGGCTCCACCTAGCTTTAACGCTTCACTTTCTATAGGGTGTTGAGCTTGCATTGCCTTTGAAGCTGCTTTGGCTTTAGTTCCTAATTCTGGCGAAATGGCTTGCCCAGCTTCGTCAATCCAAGAGCCAGCAAACGGGATACCCTCTGCAAATTTTTGGGCGCGTACTGATACAGGAGCTTGTTCTACAATCTGTTTTTGCATGGATTCAATTCCACGCTGCTTAACTACAGCAGGAGTACCCGCACCTTCTGCGCCAGATTTAATATCTTTGAGGATAGCTAATACAGTATCTTTATCTGTGGTACTGTACTCGTCTGACTTGTAGCCATAACGCTTCTTGCCACCGGAATTAAAGCTATATATAAAGCCGCCTTTATCATCTTTGGCTACTACTGTATAAGACATTTAGTTGCCCTCTAGGTCTGCAATAGCGTTATCAATCGCGCTCATGGGTGACGTAGGCGCTTTATTAGTAGGGGTGCTTGTATTTAAAAGAGTAGCCCCTGCTCCAGAAATAATTTTAAGCGCGTTTGCTACAGTTTCACGATTTTGGCGCTTTTGAGCAATAACTTGCGAGCTATCGCCTACCTGTGGAAAATACTGCTTATCAGCGCTTGTGAACTCATCTTTACCAATAGCCGCGCCTGACTCTTGACGCAACACAGCGTTAATAAAGTCGCGCTTTGCCTGCTCGTATTGCTGGCGCTCTGGACTTTTTGCCCAATTAGCTGCATCAAAAGGGATTATTCCTAATAATGCCTGCCCAAAATTAGTCCCTTGACCTTCAAGCCCTGCGATAATTTCATTAGCCTGCTTTGCTCGGTCATAAAACCCTGTAGCTTTACCCTGAGACTCAGTTAAGTTAACGGGCTTACCCCCACCTTCTGATATCTGTACAGACCCATCAGCACCTATGCTGACAGATAGGCCTTTCTTAGCGCCACCTTCAAGCATATAACGATTATAGTCAGGAGTACCTTCTTTTAAACCGCCAGCAATAGCCTTTTGGTGCAAGGTTTGAAAAGCTGTAGTCTTATCGTCAGTAGGGCCATGATCTGAATATATGACTGTGCCATCGGACGCGACTAAAGACTTCCCTACTACCTTAACATCTGCCCCTTTCTTTGCTGATGTTATAGCGTCAGCGGGAGATATAATACCAGCCTGTAGCGCCCCAGCAAGCATAGGAAACTTACCACCTAGTAATTTAACTGCCATTTTCCTGCGCTTACTGTCAGCCTCTTGATCTGCTGTTTTTTCACGCTGTTTTTGAATCCCTTCAAGCCTGTCTTTTATAGACTGTTGCAGGCCAGCATTAGGATTTAAAGACATACCAGACAGCCCTTGAGCTAGTCTTAACCTACGCTCAACATCTTCTGGCTGCTGACTACCTATAAAGTCAAATAATCCCATAATAACCTCTATACTGCGCCTAGCATCAAAGAAAGATAATCAAACAATCCTGCTTCCTTGCTAGTGTTAGTGGTTGATGGTTGCGGAGAACCACCTACTGCTTGCAACAAATATTGTAAACTCTGTGCGGGTGAGTCAGTGTAGTTACCAAACTGGCCCTTGGCTGCATCAATGACCGCTTGTTGTATGGCTTGCTGTTGCGCGCCTTGTTGCTGCATGTTTTTCTGTATGTCTTGCCCTTGACCAAACCCAAGATTTGACAAATTGCCAAGCTGGGCGGCTGCACTCATGCGATGTTGCGCACCCCCTAGCTGTGCTGCTTGGTTAGCTAGTTGTGCTTGCATAGACTGTGAAGCACCAAACTGGCGAGCCTGATTCATAGCAGCCTGATTAGCTAATTCAGATTGATTCATTGCACCAGCACCAAACTGGCGAGCAGCTTGCAATTGTTGCGATGCCTGCTGGCCTGCTACGTTAGCTGCACTAGCGCCAAATTGACGCGCTTGATTAGTTGCTGCTTGATTCTGTAGAGCGCGTTGCTGTGCAAGTTGGGCGCTTGTAGTCCCAGCTTGTAGATTTGCTGACTGATTAGCCAAATCAGATTGCATACGAGTATTAATATCCTGACCAGCGAGTGTAGTTGCACGATCATAGCCAGCTTGACGCAGCCCACTAGCTGTACGAGCCGCTTGATCTGCATATGCTCGGTTAGTCTCTGCGTCTGCTATACCATGACGAGAACCACCAAACGCTCTTGCTGCTGATGCTTGCGCACCACCTGTTGTACGCGCCATCTGACGAGAACGCTCAATATCAGATAAAGACTGACCAACTACCTGTGACTCATAAGGGTTAAGGTATGCGCTTAAATCTGCGCCTCCAATTTGACCACCCCTAACTTGGTCTGCTGTTAGCACTGGCGCTCTGCCTGTCATTGCTGCGTCATAACCTTCTGAGCCTAACCCTGCCGCTGTAAATCCAGTAGGCCTAGCTTGTACTGCCTGATAGCCTGCCCCGCCCACAGCCATAGGGTTGAAGCCCAGATTACGTGAAGTAGCGCCCACAGCCTGCGTTAACGCTTGACTTGATTGATCAAACACATTTGGCGGTACAGCACCAGCCTCTCTTTCTGGA
>JAAERS010000430.1 GCA_024230095.1 Gammaproteobacteria bacterium
GGTTTAAAAGAGGTCACAACTTAGCGGACCAATCAGCACGGCCAGTCATAGGTGTAGACCGCAAAAGTCCCATTGACTGGCTCCAAAGCCCCTGATATCGTTGAATATGTATGTAAATCAAGGCCTCTGGGGCTTCCTTTGGGTATCGATGTTGCCCACTGGTACCACTTCTTTTAGAAATTCCGCAGTAACCCCTTTATATACATGCAGTTTCCCGAAATAACACTGCTGCTTTGGTGCACCAATTGATCCGCCTAACTTTTCATCTTTCTGCTATCTACCTTGGATCTTGGGTTGTGTTGTTTTTACTCCTTCCAGATTTAACTGCTGAATTGATTTATGGGTCAGAATTAACCCCGGTTTTACAAAAGGCCATGATAAATAATGTGTTCCTGCGGTCAACATTAGTCTGCCTCTGCTGGTACTTACCCTATACACCAGAATCGACTAGGATTTCTTTCGCCTACTATACTGGCGGCTTTTGGTTGCTCGTTTCCTTTTCCACTTTGATTGCTAACCTTGCTGTAGCTGCCGGGCCATTCTCAGGCTTGGCAATATTTAGGTTGATTGTCGAAACCAGTATCGGGGTATTGTTTATTATCGCTGCCAAGCGTGGAAGTTAGTCGGTATCACGACCTTCTATCTTGCTTAGCCATCTATTTAACACTTCAAGCGGATAACCATTGCCATAGCTTTCCCCAACACTGCCTAGCGTCCAGCCCCCTATTTGGTCTACGATGTCTTTAGGGCACTCAACAGCCCGTAGCCTATCGCGCATGGAATGCCTAAATGAGTGGATAACACAGCCCTCTGGTGCATGGTCTCGAAGCCATTTATTTAAGGCTGCACTTGCTGAATTGGCATTGGCTTTGCCTGTCTTGGTGTACCGAGGGAACAGGTATTCCGTATTGCTAGCTCTGGCTGCTTGTGATGCTCCCCATAGGGCTTCGCCTACTAGTGGAATCGTTCTGGTGCTTGATTGTGTTTTTAGTCCACGAGCTTCATTAGGGCATATATGAAGGTGCGGTATATCCGCATCCAACACAACATCATCAATCTTTAAGCCACAAGCTTCTCCAAGTCTCATGCCCGTATCGCTGATCAAAGACACAATCCATCGAAGTTCATCATTATGATCAACACACAAAGACTGGACTTTCTTGATGACAGGCATAGGGATCGTGGATCGTTTCTTGATAGTGGTCTCTTCTGGCATGAAGGTGCCTGAGAAGGGGTTGGTAACCTCAAGCCCATGTTCTTTGATGATCAGATTTAGGATTGATCGAACAGAGGAAAATATACGCTTAACTGAACTGATGGCTAGACCTCTGGTAATCAAAGCATCACGAAATGCTGCTCCATCAGTACTGCTATATTGGCTTAGATCTCTGTTACCAATGGTATCAACAACATACTCAATATTTCGTTCTGCTACACGATAAAAAGTATCACCTTTGCTTTCACCTTTAAGACGCAGGTACAGATCGCGAGCATCATTCAAGTCATATCCACAGCCTTCAAAACCTACATGCAACCTTTCTACATTGGTTTGTTTGGCTAGTTTCTTTGTTATTTGGTCGACACGAATGGCACTCCAGTGATTTTCAAGCTGAATGCTTATCTGTTGGGATCCCCTAAGGGCTACACGCCTTGATCGAGTTCTTAAGCTCAAAACGATGCGGTTTGAGGTGTATTGATCGAGCATATCCAAAGGGACACGACGAGAGTAGTAATAGGTGCTTTTACGAAGGTAAAGATAGGAATGATTGTGGTCCACAGTAACGGTCCTCAAGCAGCAGTGCAGTTTCCCGAAATAACACCATTAAGAACATTGCTTGAGTTTTACCTGTGGTGTTATGAGGGAGTGTATATCCAAAAATGAAGTACACTCCTAGTGGTTATTATTGATTTATTTGGTAATTATTTCAGGCCCCATTATCATCGTTGGCAGCCAAGTAGAAATAGCTGGAACATAGGTGACGATGATTAAGAATAGGAACATGATACTCAGCCAAGGTAAAGCAGCTTTAACTACGCCCATCATGGACATTTTTGCCACACCCGCAGTAACAAACAAGTTTAAACCTACGGGCGGTGTGATCATGCCAATTTCCATGTTAACAATCATAATGATACCTAGATGAATTGGATCAATGCCCAAAGCTATTGCGATAGGGAATACTAATGGTGCAACAATTATTAGTAGACCTGACGGCTCCATAAATTGTCCGCCAATTAACAGCAAAATGTTGACAACGATTAAGAACATAATGGGACCCAAGCCAGCTGATAGCATGGCCTCGGTTATCATTTGAGGAATACGTTCTTCAGTTAGTACATGTTTAAGAATCAGAGCGTTGGCAATGATAAATAGCAACATGATGGTCAGTTTGCCAGCTTCAAACAGAGTTTGTTTGGTGTCTTTATGCCAGAAAACGCTCACTGCCTTCCATACCCAGGGGCCTTTCGCTTCGCTGGCTGCGGCCAGAGGCCCCATGTCACGGTAAATATAATTGGCAATGAAAAAAGCATATACCGCGGCCACCGCGGCAGCTTCCGTAGGGGTGAATATACCACCGTAAATACCACCAAGAATAATGACGATAAGCATCAATCCCCAAGCCGCGTCTTTGGCTGCTTTAAATACTTCACCAAAGCCGGGAAAGGGTTGGGCAGGCAGGCCTTTTATGCGAGCGGCAACATAAATGCCTATCATGAGCATAATGCCCACAAGTAGACCTGGGATCACACCCCCCAAAAACATGCGACCAACAGAAACGTCTGTCGCTGCAGCATATACCACCATAACGATAGAGGGAGGAATGAGAATGCCGAGTGTACCTGCGTTACAGATTACCCCGGCAGCGAATTCTTTGGTGTAGCCAGCGCGCACCATGCCGGCGATAACAATAGTACCAATAGCAACCACGGTGGCTGGGGAAGAGCCTGAAAGAGCGGCAAACATCATGCAGGCAAACACAGATGCCATTGCTAAGCCACCTGGGAACCAGCCGACGACCGCAATGGCAAAACGGATGATCCGTTTTGCTACACCACCAGTGGACATAAACGATGATGCCAGGATAAAGAAGGGAATGGCAAGTAATGTGTAATGCCCTTCAAATGCCGAGAAAAGTGTCTGCGCCACGGACGCCAGAGATGCGTCTGCGTGTATTAATAAGAAAATGATGCTTGATAGACCGATGGTTACGGCAATGGGCACGCCTATTAGCATAAGCGCAATAACCATCAGAAATAGAAATAGTACTGACATTATTTGGCTCCTTTTATTTGCTATCTGTTAGGTTATTTGAGGGTTGTTCATTGGTTAGCTCTGCCATCAGCTCCTCGGCCTCATGGCTAGCAATAACAACATCTGTTTCACCCTTAATAATCTTCACAGCCACTTGGAGGAAGCGGAAAGTGAGCAGCCCCATACCCAGAGGTAGGGCCAAATAAGGTATTAGACGAGGAATCTTTTCATATGCCTCGCCTTCATTGAGCCATACACTTAAAAACTGTAAAGCATCGGGAATGGGTATATCATCGGTTTCAAGAAAGGCTCGCACCGTCGCAAATTTGTACCAGTAATCCCACGATCCCACTAATAGCAAAATGGAAAAAGCCAAACAGGCCGTTATGGATAATAGGGCTAATATACGACGGTAAGCGGGTGAAACTGCATTAATCACGACGTCTACACCGATATGGAATTGCTTGTGCACCCCATAGGAGCAACCCATTAATACCAACCAGGCGAATAAGAATAGTGTCAGTTCAAGCGCCCACAGAATATTGCTGTTAAATACATACCTAGCTACCACATTGGCAAAGGTGAGTACGGTCATTAGCGCTAAACAAATAGCAATCGACGTTTCTTCAATTTGATCAAAAAAACTTCCAAATTTGGATTGTTTTGAGTCTGACATGAGAACCTCAGAAAATAAAAAAGGTTGGCCAGCATGCTGACCAACCCAAAGATTAGAAGATTAGTTGTTTGATTGAATGGCCGCTTCAATCAAATCGGCGCCAATGTCGCCTTCGAACTTCTTCCATACAGGCTTCATGGCGTCAACCCAGGCTTGGCGCTGCTCAGCAGTTAGGGTGCGTACTTCACCACCAGCTTTAAGAATTTCATTCTTATTCATCTGGTTTACCTTATACGACTCGGCATTACGTGTTGCTGTCACTTCCTGCAAAATTTGAGCAAACTGATCACGGGTGGAAGCATCCATACCATCCCAGAACTCTGTGGAGGTAACTACTAAGTAATCTAAAATGCCGTGATTAGTTTCTGTGGTTCCGTCTTGAACTTCAAAAAACTTCTTGCCATAGATGTTAGACCAAGAGTTTTCCTGGCCATCAATAACCTTAGTTTGCAGGCCACCATAAACCTCTTTGAATGACATCTTCTGTGGGCTGGCACCTAATTGTTCGAATTGAGCAACAAGTACATCGGAAGCCATAACACGGAATTTCAGGCCCTTGGCATCATTTGGGTGAATCAAAGGCTGGTTGGCGGACATTTGTTTCATGCCGTTATGCCAGAAAGAAAGACCTTGTAAACCACGACGTTGCATGGAGCTCTTCAGGTTTTGGCCAGCTTCAGAGTTTTGGAAGTGATCAACAGCGTCTATATCTTCAAATAGGAAAGGCAGGTCGAAAATACGGAACTTTTTTGTGTATTTTTCAAACTTGGATAAGGATGGTGCAGCCAAATGCACATCACCATTCAACAGTGCTTCTAGCACCTTCTTATCATCATACAAGGTTGAATTTGGGAACACTTCCATACAGGCCGTTCCGTTCATTTCTTCGTTAACACGCTTTTCAAGTAGAGAAGCCGCTATACCTTTAGGGTGCTTATCTGTATTGGTAACGTGGCTGAATTTAATAACCAGCTCATCGTCATCACAGTTAGCCATAGCTTGGGATGAAGCCATCACTAAAGTAGAGGCCAGCAGGGTTGTTGCAAGAGCTTTCATAATAAGTCCTCAAGAGTTAATTCATTTATTTTTGTGCGTATGCTCTGCTACTTTAAAGCTAAACGATGGTGAGATTGGTCTTCATTATTAATCTATATTTCCGATTAATAGTGTGGTAAATGTGAATTATAATCGGCTGACGAACACAAAAAACACGACATGACGATTGAGTGATTAGCAATGTTTGAACAATTTGAAGAAACGTACATGGAGGTGAATGGCATCCGATTATTCGTAAGAAAATCTGTCAATGCTGATACACCTCCCATTCTCCTGTTACATGGTTATCCCCAGACTTCGGCTATGTGGCACAAGGTTGCACCGCTGTTGTTGGATAAGTTTCAGGTAATCTGCCCTGATTTAAGGGGCTATGGCCGCTCTGATAAACCGGTTTCGGATGAACTTCATAAGACCTATTCAAAGCGTGTCATGGCGAATGATTGTGTTGCCCTCATGAAACAGCTTGGGCATGACACATTTGACTTGGTTGGTCATGACCGAGGTGCCCGTGTTGCCCACCGTTTAGGCATCGATCATAGTGAAAGAGTTAAAAGCATGGTGCTGTTAGACATCGCCCCAACCAGAGAAATGTATGCGAATACGGGTGCTGAGTTCGCTCATGCTTATTGGCATTGGTTTTTCTTAACTCAAAAGCATCCCATACCCGAGAAAATGATTGGTCAGGATTCGGATAGTTACTGGAAACTGAAGTGTTATAATCAGGCAGGTTACAACTCGGCTTTTAGCGAGGAAGCCTTGCAGGAGTACCTTGAAGCTTTTCGTAGCGATGGGGCTATACATGCAAGTTGTGAAGATTATCGCGCTGCCGCTACCATTGATATTGTCCATGACAACGAAGATGGAAACAGGAAGCTGGCTTTGCCTTTGCATGTTATCTGGGCGCAAAAAGGGGCGATAGAAAAGTGCTTTGATGCTATGGCGTTATGGCGTCAGCGAACCGATAACGTAAGCGGCGAAAAAGTGGATGCGACCCACTATATGGCGGAAGAAATTCCAGAGACTATATCGCAAAAAATCATTGATTTTTGCACTAATCAGGCAATGGAGAATTCCTGTGGCTAGAACCTTATACGACAAACTTCTGGATACCCACAAAATCTGTGACCTGCCAGACGGGGATATTTTGGTATACGTTGATTTTCACATAATGAACGAATACACCAGTCCTCAGGCCTTTTCAGGGTTAGGTAGCAAAGGCTTAAGCGTCCGTCAGCCCGAAGCGCATCTGGCTATTGTGGATCATGTAAACTCTACACAGATAGATGAAGCTCCTGATCCGGTGTCTAAATTGCTTATCGATAACCTAGAAGCCAACTGCGAAAAGCACCAGATAGCCTGCTATGGTTTAAAAGACCCACGCCAAGGGATCGAACATGTGGTAGTTCCGGAGCAAGGTATTGTCGCTCCAGGTATGCTAATCGCATGCGGTGATAGTCACACTACAACTTATGGCGCTTTAGGTGCCCTTGGCTTTGGTATTGGCACCTCCGAAGTTGAGCACGTGTTGGCGACCCAAACGTTGCGTTATCAGAAACTGAAAAACATGAGGATCAACGTTGCAGGTCAACTGAGCGCAGGTATCACCGCCAAAGACATAATCATGCATGTTATTCGGAAAGTAGGGGCGGGTGCAGCCAATGGTTACGCGGTTGAGTTTGCTGGTCAAGTCATTGAACAGCTAGACATGGCCGGCCGTATGACCGTGTGTAATATGGCTGTTGAGCTAGGGGCGCGGGCTGCCCTGATTGCGGCTGATCAGAAAACATTATCCGCTATGGAAGGCAAAGCTCATAGCGGCCGTTGTGCCTTCGATAAAGAAATCTGGCAAACCGATATTCAGGCTGTATTTGATCGCGAAGTCTACATTGATTGCAAGGATATTGAGCCGTTAGTTACCTGGGGGATCAGCCCTGATCAGGCCGTAGCCATCGGAGAAAAACTACCTGTCCTTGAACAGATGGTGACCGATAAACAGCAATCAGATTTTACTCGGGCCATGGAATATATGGGCTTAGCACCGGGCCAGAGTATTGTTAACGTGCCTATCGATATGGCATTTATAGGCTCTTGTACCAATAGCCGGATTGATGATTTGCGTGCGGCAGCGGAAGTTTTACGCGGCAAAAGAGTGGCAAGTGGTGTCGTTGCTACGGTAATCCCGGGTTCTGCTTCTACCAAGGTACAAGCCGAACTGGAGGGGATAGACCAAGTATTTATTGATGCCGGGTTTGATTGGCGTCCCCAAAGTGGTTGCTCAATGTGCTTGGCAATGAATGATGACATAGCCGAAAACCGAGAGCGAATAGCTTCTTCCACTAATCGGAATTTTGAAGGCAGGCAGGGTCGCGGGGCGCGTACACATTTGATGAGCCCAGCTATGGTGGCAGCTGCCGCTGTGGCCGGAAAAATAGTCGACGTTCGTCTCTTTACCCAAGCATAGGAGGTACTAATAAATGGAACAAGTAACTGGCGTTGCGGCACCGATGCCGCAGCACAATGTTGATACAGATATTATTATGCCTAAACGCTTTTTGCGAACCATTACTCGTGAGGGGTTGGCCGATGGGGTGTTTGCTGACTTGCGATTCAAAGAAGATGGCAGTGAAAAGCCAGATTTTGTGCTCAATCAACCGTCTTGGCGAGGCGCTAGTGTTTTAGTAGTGGGCGACAACTTTGGTTGTGGTTCAAGCCGTGAACACGCGGTGTGGGGGTTGCGCCAACTAGGCGTTGAAGCCATCATTGGCACGGGATACGCAGGCATATTCTTTGACAACGCGCGAAAAAACGGACTAGCATTAGCCATATTGGAAGCATCTCAGAGAGATGAGCTGCTTGCTAAGATTAATGCCAATCCAGGTGCCCAAGTTAGCGTTGATGTGGTCGCTAAAATGATTACCATCGGGGACTGGAAAGTGGCATTTCAAATGGATAAAGCAACCCGTCAGGCTTTATTAGATGATCGTGATGATACCCTTGATACCTTAAAGTTATTGGCTGAAATTCAGACATATGAGTCAGCCTTGCCTGATAATAGTTGTGTGAAAATTATAAAATAGAGGTTAATTCTAATGGACTTAAAGCAGCTGGAATGTTTTGTTGCTGTCGCCGAAGAGCTTAATTTTCGGCGGGCAGCCGAACGCCTGTCCATCAGCCAATCTGCATTGTCCGAGCGAATTTCTGCTTTGGAATATTCGGTGGGTGTAAGCCTGCTTTTTCGTACAACGCGACAAGTAAGTTTAACTCAGGCTGGTGCGGACTTCCTTAAAAACGTGAGTGGTGTATTGGCCGAAATAGACCGCTCTGTTGAAAGTGCGCGACTGTGCTCGGCTTCTGGCTTGAAACGTGTGCGAGTGAGTGGTGTAGACGAAGCCATTTCCATGTTGTTGCCACCTATTCTTAAAGAATTCAGGCAGATTTGGCCAAGTGTCATCGTACAAATATTAGAAACCTCTTCCTCCAATAAACATGCGCAAGAGCTAAGTAACCAACACACGGATATTGCTTTTTGTCGCCAGCCTTCCAATGATGAATTTGTGCAAAGCGAGTTTTTATACAGCGAACCCGTATACCTGGTCACTAGCTTGCAAAACCCTTTAGCTGAGCGAGAAATATTGACGCCAATCGATATCGTGAATGAAAAAATCATCGGCTATCCCAAACATTCTAGGCCAATCTTGCACGATGTGTTATGGGGTTCTTTTCAGCAGATCGATAAGCAGCCAAATGTGGTTTGTGAGGTGATCGACAAGTCCACGCTCATGCAATTTGTGGGACATAATCTGGGCGTTGGTTTGGTGCCAGCCTGGGTCAAGCAGATTTCCCCAGGCGGGCTCAAATTCGTGCCCTATGAATCGGGTGGTAAGCAAATAGACTTATATCTTGCATACCGTAACCGCGGCAATGTAGAAACCGTGGATTCGTTTATTCAATTAGCCAAACAAAAAGCAGCTGAATTTGCGGATTTAATATGTACTTAGTTGAGGCACTAAAGAAATCGGGTTCTAATCGATGAGAAAACCCATTTTACAGAGCTTATGTGTAGAAGTGTCGAGAGTATTCAGGCCTTACCGGTGATCATCTAACATGACGAATATACCCCTGCACCATGCCTGTTCATAGGCAAGATACCTAGAGTGTAGTTTGTTAAATGTAGAGGAATGAATGCCTTTCTTCTTGCCCCAGCCAGTGCCATTCTCATAATGCTCAAAAATACGCTTACCTAGTTTGTGTTTTTGCTCAATTATTCGATTTAGTTCGCCTTGATTTTGTGAGCTATAGGGTAACTGGTAACAATGTCGGCAATAAAAATAAACGCTAACACCATACAAAACAGCTACCCTAGTATTACACCGAGGGCATAGAAACCATTTTCGGTGGCCTCCATAATGGCACCGCGTGAAGTCAAAACGCACATTATGGTGAGCGCATTTGCTACTACTGGAGTTAGTAAAAACCATAGCAGTATTGGATGTAGAAATATCACCTACTTTCTTTCAATTCAATCTAATTAATGCCATTCATCCACTTAGACAATACACTTAAAGGATAACCAATTCCATAGCCTTCGCCAATGCTTCCTACGCTCCAGCCACCAATTTGGTCGACTATATCTCTTGGGCACTCAATAGCTCTTAGCCTATCTCGCATGGAGTGTCTGAATGAATGTATGACACATCCATTTGGCACATGTTCTCGTAACCATTTATTAAGTGCTGCACTAGCAGAATTAGCATTAGCTTTTTCTTCTTTTGTATAGCGAGGAAATAGGTACTCTGTACCAGTAGCTTGAAGAGCCATAGTTGCTCCCCAGAGAGCTTCTCCTACTAATGGGATTACTCTATTACTGGATTCTGTTTTGAGTCTGCGAGCTTGATTTGGGCGTATATGGACATTAGGAGTTCCTGTGTCTAAGACAATATCTGAAACTTTCAAACCAACAGCCTCACCAAGCCTCATGCCTGTATCGCTGATTAAAGCAATCAACCAGCGTAGCTCATCATTTTGATCGCGACATAGGTTCTGTACTTTGATTATCGTATCAGAGGGAATAGACGACCTTTTCTCTGTGGTTGTGTCTTCTGGCATATAAACCCCCGAGAAAGGGTTTGTGGCTTGTAGCCCATGTTCCTTAATCATTAAATTTAAGATTGAACGAACAGATGAAAACACACGCTTAACTGACGATATACTGAGGCCTCGTTCTATCAAGGTATCCCTAAACTTAGCGCCATCAATAGTGCTGTAGTCGCTTAAATCTCTATTACCAATGGCTTCTACAATGTAATCAATGTTGCGCTCAGTGGTTCGCTGGAATATATGGCCTTTCCCTTGCCCTTTTAGCTTAAGGTAGTTTTCTTTGGCATCAAACAAATCATAACCACAGCCTTCAAATGCTGGATCTAGCTTTTGATTAGTTGTCTGTCTGGCTAGCTTCTTGGTAATCAAATCAACACGTATAGCACTCCAATGATTCTCTAGCTGAGTGCTTATTTGTTGGGCACCTCGTAGAGCTACCCTTCGGGAGCGCGTACGCAAACTATGTACGATACGTTTTGAGGTGTATTGATCGAGCATATCCAAAGGGACACGACGAGAGTAGTAATAGGTGCTTTTACGAAGGTAAAGATAGGAATTATTTTGGTCCACAGCTACGGTCCTCACAACACAAGGCAATTAACAGAAACTGCATGTATCTCGAGGGGTTAC
>JAAERS010000431.1 GCA_024230095.1 Gammaproteobacteria bacterium
ATTTGGTAATCAATGCCGAGTTCGTCTAAACGACGAATTTGCTCACCAATAGCGCCATATAACATGGGATCACCAGAATGTAAGCGAGCGACATCCTGACCTTTATCGTGGGCTGCTACCATATATTCAATAATGGCTTCTAGAGCCAGTGACGCCGTGTCGACCACTAGGGCACCACGCGAGGCGGCGGTAGCCATGTTCTCTTCAGGAATCAAGGAGCCGGCAAAAAGCACCACTGGAGCGGCATCTAACAGGCGTTGGCCCTTGATGGTCATTAGTTCCGGATCACCAGGACCGGCGCCGATAAAATAAACTGTCATAGTTGTTCCTGTCTGTAGGCCGGGGGCGAGCCCGACATCATGTCTGCTAGTTGGACTTTAGCCCAACCTATAATTTTTTCTGGTAGCCACGAGGCGTATAAACCCACTGTTTGCTGCCGTTGACCAGGTGGCGTGACTCACTATTGCCAACGGACACCAAGGTAAACATGTCCACGTCTTTGGCATCCAATTCATCCAGACGGATAATACGAATACTCTCGTCAGGGCGGGTTAATTGACGACCCAACAGCACGGGGGTGGCGCCTGGCCGGTGCTGCAGCAATATGTCGCGGGCGGTATTGAGCTGCCAATCACGCTTTTTCGAAACTGGATTGTAAAAGGACACCACAAAATCACCTTCACCGGCCTTTTCAATGCGCTTAACAATGGTTTCCCAAGGTGTTAGCAGGTCTGACAGGGAGATGGTGCAGAAGTCATGGCCCAATAGTGCGCCAACCCGGCTAGCACCGGCCTGCATGGCAGAAATACCAGGAATGACCTCGATGTCTACGGCTAGCCATTCAGGGTGGTTTTCCTTGCCCTGTAATTGCATGTCGAGTAGTTCAAACACCAGTGTCGCCATGGCATAGATACCAATGTCGCCACTTGAAATTAGGGCGGTAGTTTTGCCACTGGCGGCCAGATCCAAAGCCAAACGAGCACGGCCAATTTCTTCGCCCAAAGGCAGGTCATGGTGCGTTTTACCATCACAGACGGCACCCAGAATCTGTAGATACAAGCCATAGGCTACCAAGTCTGTGCTGGCCGCTATGGCCTGTTGGGCGCGTGGGGCGACCAATTGGCTGTCTCCGGGGCCGGTACTGACGACAAATAATTTACTCATGCTTAGTTCTCATTCCTGCCGGCTCTATGTGTTTAAAAACCGGGTTGTAGTTGGTGTTAATCTAGCGAACCTGTGCTGCCTGAACCGGGCGGGTAGGCACGGGCAATGGCACAGGTGGCTTTAGGGGTTTTTTGTTTAGGGAGTATCAGTTCGGCTTGTGACTGGGTGGCTTGTTGGGCCGCCCATAAGGCTGCTGACTCGGCAACGCCATAAACGCCCACCGTGTCATAAACATACTCAGAAGGTGTCTGTAGTTGATCGCTTACCGCCGCCAGCTGCTCGGCACTATAGGTTTGGAATAGCTTCTTTTGCTGGCGAGCTAGTTCAATCAGGCCCACTTCGTCGGCTTTAATGTCGATACTGTTAATGCTGACGATGTCGGACATACTAAGGCCTTGCTGCGTGAGGCATTGGTCCAGCAATGCGAGTAGGTGATCAGCATCGCAGCCGCGCTCACACCCCATGCCCACTGTGTACACCGGTTGCAGATAAGGCTTGGCCGTGGTCATTACCAGTTGTGCATCAATGGCCTTGCTGACTTGCCTCGCCCATTCGTTGGCGCCGCCTTCATGACCAGAAATAAGGGGGATAACAAATTGCCCCTGTTCATCGAGCACCAGTACGGCAGGATCTCGGTATTTGTCCACCAAAACAGGGGCTAGGGCGCGCACAGCAATGCCCGTTGCACAGATTAAAAGTAACCGCTCACCATGCTCAAAGGCTGTTTGCAGCGTCTCGGTGAATGGTTGGGGGCGCAGTTCAAAGGTCACTAGTTGCTCGTCGTTTTGCAAGAGATTTTGCAAGCGACGACCCAAAATGGCGCCAGCGTCAGTAAGTGCAAAAATACGAATCATGATGGACGTTCCTCACGGAGCACGACAAACAATGAAAAATAAGGGCCTGCTTGGTCTTCTAGCTGGTTCAGGTCTTTAATTAAGCGCTGATTGTCACGCCCGATATATTCCAGATAGTTGCCATCACGCCAGCGACCCGTTTTGCGAAGCAGGGCTAGTATGCGCGGGCGTGCCCGCCCAGCCTTCATAATGACAACGCTGTCATGTTGATTTAGGGCACTTTCAATTTGTTTGTCTGTGTGGCGGCCACTGACAACGACAAAAGATTCTTGTAACAAAGTCAGTGGTTGCTGCAGGGCCGACGCCGAGGCGTTAACCGAGGAAATGCCCGGTACTACCTGACAAGCAAAGTCTTCACTTAAACGCTGTAGGAGGTAGCTAAAAGAGCCAAAAAACAAAGGATCACCCTCGCACAAAAAGACTACGGACAGACCGGCTAGCAAGTGTGTGCGCAATTGTTCCGAAGCGGCATCATAGGCCGCATTGGCCTGAGTACGCTCGGTGCTCATGGGCATGGGTACCGGCACTTCTTGTACTGGCGTGGTACGGGCCTGGATGCTAAAACGCGCTATATCTCTGGCTTGGGAGTGGCCGTGTGTATTGGCAATATAACTAATTACATCGGCGCTTTGGATGAGCTGATGCGCCTTTAGCGTGAGTAGCAAAGGGTCTCCGGGGCCAACCCCGACACCGTAAAAGGTGGCCACTTGCGCTCTATAGGTATGGCTTGTATCAAGCATAAGGTTTATCCCAGCATATAAGGGTAATGGGCAAATTGGGCCGCAGTAAGTCATGACCTGCCAGCTTGTCTGCCCGGCTGATACTTACTTGCAGTAGCTCAGCGACAGGTGTGCCAACGGTATCGCCAAAGTGCAGTAGCGTGGCCTTGCTTTGTTCTGTAACAGCGCTGGCCAGCATGCGGCCACCGGGCCTGAGGGCTTGCCATGCGGTGAGCATAATATCCTGCAAGCAACCACCACTGCCTCCTACAAAAACTTTGTCTGGGACAGGTAATTGCGCCAAAGCTTGTGGCGCATGTTGCTGGAGTGTGTGCAGGTTTTGTGCCACTCCAAATTTGTTACGGTTGGCTTGCAGGCAAGCGAATCGCTGGGCATGGTGCTCAATGGCATAGACCTGGCCTTGGGGGTTCCACAGGGCCCACTCTACGGCAACACCACCGCAACCAGCACCGATATCCCAGCCGATTTGGTTGGGGCCGGCTTGCAGCAATGACAAAATGGCCAGTCGTACTTCACGTTTGGTTAACAGGCCTCGGCCCGTATCGCCATCGGTGATAAATTGGTGGTCGGCAATGCCTGGAAAATTGGGTATAACACCGCCCCCACCACGGGTTTCGATGACGGTGACATGCAGCGGGTCAAAGACCTGTGAGCTGTTTAATAGTTCCGCAGCAGTCCATACCTGGTATTGCTGGTTGTCATAGCCCAGACGTTGGCACACATGCAATTTGGAGTCAGCTAGGTTTAGTTCTGACAGGGTGTGGGCCAAATGTTGCGGCTGACTATGCTTATCAGTCAGCACAATAAGATTGCGATTGGGCTGCAAATGACGGCGCACACTGTTTAATGGGCGACCGTGCAGGCTCACCAGTTGCGCATCCTGCAGTGATAAACCGGTCAGTTGGCAAGCACCCTGCAGGCTGGAAATGCCACTGTGGCAGATAACATGCTGGGGGAATTGCTGGTGCAAATACTTACCAATACCAAATAGTAATGGGTCACCTGAAGCCAATACCACGACCTGTTCGTAAGCTTGCAGTTGCTGTTTCAGCTGGTCCAGTTTCGGCAGTTCACATTGCTGGCTAGCCGGGCTCAAAAAGTCGGCGACACTGGCGAGCTGGCGAGCTGAGCCATACACTACTTGTGCCTGTGCCAACGCCTGTTGTGCAACCTCGGATAGCAATGGTGGTTGGCAGATGCCAAGCCCGATAACGTTGATGGCCAGCATTAGTAGTACTCACCGATGTTGCAACGTAATAGGGCATTGACGACAGAGCTGGCTGCTGCGCTACCACCTTGGCGGCCAAGCAAAGTGATACACTCAATACCCAACTCTTGGTGCTCATCCCAAAGGGCTTGCTTGGACTCAGCGGCGCCCACAAAGCCTACTGGAATACCAACAATCAAAGCTGGTGCGGCGGTCCCTTGGCGAATCATTTCTAGCAGACGAAACAAGGCTGTTGGGGCATTACCAATGACCACAACACTGCCCGCTAAATCATCACCCCATAGTTGCAAGGCTGCCATGGAACGTGTTTCGCCAGCTTGTTTGGCTAGACCAGCGGTGTCCGTATGGTTGAGGTAACACAAGGGCTCACGTTTGATCATCCGCTTGGTGATGCCTTGCTTGACCATTTCCACATCACAGAGAATGGCCTTATCGTCGGCTAATGCGCGCCGACCGGCTCGGCAGGCATTCGAACTGATGCGTATATGCTGGGCAACACTAGGGTCACCTAAGCTATGTACCACACGCATTACAGCTTGTTGGCCATCACGGTCAAAGGCGTTCAGATCTGTGAGCTCACGTATTTGACGGAAGCTCTCCTGCTCAATGCCCTGCGGATTGGGGTTGTACTGGTACATGGTTACTTATCGGTGCCGTGATGATGGTGGCCATGGTGTTCACCGTGATGGTGATGATGATGGTGATCATGACTATGGTCGGCATCGGTACCAATGCCTTGAACATGGTGGTGATGGCCTTCTTGTGGCTGGCCGACTTTGTGTTCAGCGCCAATGATTTGTACGCGATACTGGCACAGTTGGCAGTTCATCTTGGCGTCACCGCTGCTGATCTGCTCCAAACGCTCTACAAAGGTATCAATGACCTTGTTGTGGGCATTAAGGTAGGGGGCATTGATGACTTGAATGTCTGGGTTAGCGGCCGCAAATTCATTGGCGGCATTATTAATACGCTTCACCAAACGCCCAGTGAACAAAAAGTAAGGGAATACGATAACGCGTTTAAAGCCCAGACCTTTAGTCCGTTCTAGGGCGGCAGGTACTAACGGATCGGCGACGCCGCTGTAGGCGGTGGTTGACCAACCAAAACCCATACCCTCTTCTAGGAAACGGGTGATTTTAGAAATGTTGGAGTTGGCATCAGGGTCCGTGGCACCGCGACCAACTACCACCAGTAATGTATCACGGCGGTCCTTGTTGGCGTCATAATTTTCGATGCTGGCTTCGGCCTCTTCTATGCGATCGCGGGCCGCCTGCAACATCTTCGAATCGATGCCTAGTTCGGCACCGTATTCAATTTTAATGCCGTGTTTCAGTTGCAAATTGTTGAGCTCGCTAGGGATGTCATTTTTGGCGTGTGCGCCAATCATCAACATGCCAGGGACAGCATGAATTTTGGTGGCCCCTTGAGCAATTAGTTTTTCTACGGCATCAGCAATAATAGGCCGCACAAATTCCAAAAAGCCAGTTTCTACCATCCGGTCGGGAAAGCGTTGTTTGAAGTTATCAGCCAGCTGATAAAACTCGCTAACGGCTTCGTCATCGCGGGAGCCGTGGCCGACAAATAAAATGGCTGGTTTATCGTTACTCATACTTATTTCCTCAAGGGGCTATCAAGGTCATGGGTGTGACCTTTAATGTTTCTTGCCAGATCTGAACCTGACGTAGTAAGTGTTCAATGTGGGCGTAGGTTGTACCGGCCTGCTGGGGCCGCTGCAACATATATACGGGGATGTCTTGTTCACGGGCGGCCGTGAGTTTAGGGCTAGTGGCTTGGCCACCACTATTTTTGCTGGCCATGGCTTGAATTTGGTGGGTTGCTAATAAGGTCCGCTCGTCGGCTAAATCAAACGGTCCAATGGCCTTGATCCATTGCACGTTGCTGGGTAAGGCAATGCTGGGTTTGGCGGCTGTGCGCAGCCACACTTGTGGTACTTGTTGCACGATGGCCAGGTTGTCTCGGCTTACCTGACCTAGGGTTAATAAAATACGCTGGTAACCTTGCATGGCGGTCAATAATTGTTGGCTGTTGGCAAAGCTTCGCCATTGATCGCCGGCGCTTGTTTGCCATGCTGGACGCAAAAACCGCCAGTAGGGTATAGATAGCTGTTGGCTTGTGGCCTTTGCCGTGTTGCCCATAGTCGTGGTGTAGGGGTGAGTAGCATCCACGATGGCGGCTATATTTTGTGCCTGACAGAAATGGGTAAGTCCGCCTAGTTGCTTGAAGCCACCACTAACCACGGTGGCAGGCACTTGTGGTTGACGCACCAACCCAGCAACACTGTATACCAGTTCATAATGTGGCCCGGCGGCATGCAACTGTGTGCAGATGGCACGGGCGTCGGCGGTGCCGCCTAAAATGAGCAATTTCATATCGCCTGTCCGATAAGTTGGCCTTGGCGATCCACGGCGATGATTTCAACGTTAACACTATGTGGCACGATCTTTTGCGCTTGTTGTTGCGCGGCCAGACAGATGGCACCGGCTAAATCTATGTTGGCTTGTTGGCATAATTGCAGGGCTTGAATTGACGTATTGGCCTTGCTGATTTGTGATTGCAGAAGTTTATCGGCGCCAAGCTTGGCGGCAATGGCTTGTAATTGTCCTAGGTCGATGCTGGAACGGCTACTGTGAAGATCGAGATGGCCGTTGGCCAGTTTGGTCAATTTACCAAATCCAGCACACAGGGTCAGCTTGGCTATAGGGGATTTCTTCAGGTGCTTGAGCACCGCACCGGCAAAATCACCCATTTCAATTAGTTGCATGTCCTGCATTTGGTAACGTTGTTGTACAAACGCTTCACTAGTATTGCCTGTCGAAGCCGCCACATGGGTGTGACCATTGCTATAAGCCACATCTAATCCTTGATGAATGGAGGCAATCCAAGCGCTACAAGAAAAAGGCCTAACAATGCCGCTAGTGCCCAGTACCGAGAGGCCACCTTGGATGCCCAACCGGCCATTCATGGTTTTTTGCGCTAACTGCTCACCGTTTTCGATGCCAATATGAACGTCAAATCCACCTTGGTAATCATATTTTTGGGCGGTGCTTTGGAGATTGATTTGTATCATTTGCCGTGGCACAGGATTGATGGCGGGTTCGCCAACATCAAGCAGCAAACCGACACGGGTGACAGTGCCCACACCAGTTGCGGCATGAAAAGACACTCCGGCCGACGCTTTGAGGCCCAGCCTGACCCATACTTTGGCACCATGGGTTACATCCGGATCATCGCCTGCATCTTTGATGGTGGCCGCATGAGCGAACTGGTGGCTCTGCTCTAGATCCTGAATATCTAGCTCCACAATTTGACCCTTGGGTAGGGTGACGCTAGCTTGGCTGTTGCTTTGTTGGCCCAGTAATAAATGTGCCGCAGCGACACAGCAAGCCGTCGCGCAAGTGCCGGTAGTTAAACCGGTGCGCAAGGGTTGCGGTTGTTCGCTGGATTCGGGCCACATTGTCTTTTCCTTTCCCTATTTGGCGCCAAAAACGGCGGCAATGGCTGTTGGGTTAGATGGGAAAAACAGGTGCAAATAGCTGGCGGTTAAGCCCTGTTGGCGGTAAATGGCCTCCCCCGGAGCTGGGTGGCGTTGGCGGCGGCCGTGGGCTATTGGTTGGGGTGTATTTTGACTACGTGAACGGTGATGTGCATGCGCCCTTACTTCACCCTCGGGTAACATCGCTGCCTGCATGCCTTGGCAGCCACGCTTGCCGCGCATGGCGCCCTGGCCGGCTAAAATAGCGGTCATAGGCCAGGTGTTTTCCTGCAGATCGGTAAGGTCTTCTAAACAATAGAGGAGGCCGCCACATTCGGCTAAGATGGCTTTGCCTGTGGCATGAAATGCTTGTATGGCTTGGCGCATACTGTGGTTTGCAGCCAGCTTTTCAGCATGTAATTCAGGATAACCACCCGGCAGCCATAGGGCGTCTAAATCAGGCAACTGCGTATCATGAATGGGTGAAAAGTAGTGTAAGTCAGCGCCCATAGTTTCCAGCAACCGAGTATTGGCGCTGTAGATAAAACTAAAGGCTTGATCTTTGGCAATGCCAATGCGCATACCAGCTAGTAATGGTTGTGGTTCGACAATGTCTTGGGCCACAAACTCAATGCTCGCAGGCAGGTCGCAAATCGCTTGCTCGCCAAGCCAGGCTTTGCCCAAATTGAATTTTTCTTCCAGTTCCTCGCGCACTTCTTCCGCTTGCACTAAGCCAAGATGGCGCTCTGGCAGGGAAACAGCTTCATCCCGCGCTAAGCTAGCCAACAAAGGCATGCGATCACCTAGGGCATCGCGCACTAGCTGGGCGTGACGCTCAGTTCCGCAGTTGTTGGCAATCAGTCCCATCACTTCCACATCATCGCGATAGTTGGCTAGGCCCAAGGCAACCGCTGCCGCCGTTTGGGCCATGCCTTTGACATCCATGACAAGCGCAATGGGGATGCCAAAAGTGGCCGCTAAATCGGCACTGGAAGGCTCCCCGTCAAACATGCCCATGGCGCCTTCTACGAGGATCAAGTCAGCTGTTTGTGCCGCCAAAAAAAACTGTTGGCGACAATATTCAGCGCCCGCCATCCATAGATCCAATTGCGTAACGGCTTGGCCGCAGGCCTGCTCTAGAATTTGTGGGTCCAAGTAGTCAGGTCCCATTTTGAATACGCGTACATTGCGTCCCTGATCCCGGTGATAGCGCGCTAAAGCAGCGGTAATTGTGGTTTTTCCTTGACCAGACGAGGGGGCAGCCAGAAAAAGTGCCGGACAATGGGCTGAGTTTGTATTAGTCATCAGTATTCAATTCCTGCTTGGGCTTTGACACCTTTGCGAAAGGCATGGCCGTCGTCTTTTACGGTGCTGACTGTGTCGGCAAATTCGACTAGTGCCTCGGGCATAACGCGGCCAGTGATAATGACCGTTTGGTGCAATGGGCGTTGCGCAAGCGCTTCTATGACAGGCTCAATAGGTAGGTAGTTGTATTTGAATACATAGGCCATTTCATCCAGCACCAGCATATCAATGTTGTCGTCTTGCAACAGCTGCTTGGTGGTTTCCCAGGCTTGATTAGCGGCGGCAATATCACGGTCTTTGTCTTGGGTTTCCCAAGTAAAGCCGTGCCCCATTACGTGCCATGGAACATTGGTGTTGGCTTTAAAAAACTTGTGCTCACCGGTTTCTATGCGGCCTTTTACAAACTGCACAACAGCGCCTTGTTTGCCATGGCCTAAATTACGTGCCAGCGTGCCAAATGCGGAGCTGCTCTTGCCCTTGCCATTGCCGCGCAGAAGAATGGTGACGCCACGCTCTTCGGTGGCTTTGGCTATTTTGGCGTCGACTACGGCTTTTTTTGCCGCCATACGTTGTTCGTGTGTTTTTGTGCTCATAATAATGCCGTTAGCTGTGCTGTAATGTTTGCGCTAGGGTTAAGTAATCGGCGCCTAGCAAGTTGGCAATTTGTTGACCTCTGCCACGTTTAACTTGGGCCTGTTCGATATCAACTAAGAGGCTGGTGCCGGGTAAGTTGAGACCGTGCAGATCCTGTTGGCTGCGACCGTCGGTGATGATGTAGTTGATGACTTGCGTAGCAGGATTACGGCGTAGTAATCGTTTGCCAAAGGCTTGGGCCTGCTGCAAGGCTTGTTTTATTGGGGTGCCACCACCGGCGCCAATGCTATCGAGCAAGGGGTTCATGGCCTTTGGGGCACGACCAAGAGCAAACAGTTGCTCCACCTTATCATTGCCAAAACCAAGCAGTACCATTTGTTGGCGTGCCACGTATGCCTGCTGGGCTAAGCCTGCCACTAAGCCTTTGGCTTGGCTCTGGCCTGACAGGGTAGAGGCGGAGGTGTCCAGTAAAACTAGGTGCATGGTAGGGTCACCACCCTGTTGGCGACGAAATCGCAATTCTGGTGTGCCACTGCGGCTCGCAATTAGGCTGCTAAACCAGTTAATGCGCTGGCTCCAGTTACGGGTAAAACGGCCTTTACCCTGCACTTGGGCTCCTCGACTAGCTAGAAGGTTGGGTTGGCGGTGGTGATCCTGTGCTTGCTGCGATAGGGGCGGCATGGTGCGCATTTCACCTGTGACTTGCGTTTGCGGCGACATTTGCCCCCAATCGCTGGTCTTGGAAGGCGGGTTTGGTTGTTCCTGAGGACGCTGGAAGGGCGGCGGAGGCGGGTTGTTAGGTGGCTCTTGTAGTTGCTGGCGACGGTGCATCAACACGAGCTCTTGTACGGCGTCAATATCGCTTTCTTCAACGCTTTGGCGGCCATGCAGGGCGGTGTGTGCACAGGCAGCACGTAACCAAACTAAATCGCCCCGCACACCGTCAACCTGCGCGGCGACACAACGTTCGGCAATATCTAGGCGCTGGGCATCGGCAATAGCAATATTGTTGAGTAGGTTTTGTGCTGTATGAATTTGGGCGCTTAGCAATTCTTGCTGCGCTTGGTATTGTTGTAAAAAGGCCGCCGGATGTTGATCGAAAGCTTGGCGGCGGCGCACAATTTCCATTCGTTCCTGAACATTGTAGCTATTGGCTAGGGCCACGCCAAAGCCAAAACGATCGAGTAGTTGTGGGCGTAATTCGCCTTCGTCTGGGTTCATGGTGCCCATGAGTACAAATTCAGAGGCATGTTGGTGGCTAATGCCATCACGCTCGATGTTGTTTATGCCACTGGCCGCAACGTCTAATAGCAAGTCTACTAGACTGTCCGGTAGTAGATTGACTTCGTCAACATAAAGCAACCCGCGGTGGGCTTTGCTAAGCAGGCCTGGGGCAAAGGCTACCTGCTGGTCGCCAAGGGCCTGCTGCAGGTCTAAGGTGCCAGTTAGCATTTCTTCACTGGCACCCAAAGGCAGGGTGACTAGCTGCTCTAGACCCTTAATATGAAGATCAGATAGGCTGCGTGCCAGGGTTGATTTTGCGCTGCCGCGGGGGCCGCTCACCAACACGCCACCAATAGCGGGGTCAATGGCTAATAGAGTAAGGGCAAGCTTAACCGGCTCTTGGCCGACTACCGCAGCAAAAGGGAAATTGGGTTTCATAGGGCACTCCCCCGCTTAATGCATGTCGTAGGGAATGCGTCAATAAAAGCTAACAAAGAGCTAACTTTGTTGCCAAAATAATACAGCAATGTAGAGTCCTCTCGCACCCGCCGTGCGTTCTGAGTATATGTGAGTGCTGGTATCGGACTAGTGATAAGTTTGGCTTTTATGCCACCTATCACGACCGTTGCGGGGGCAGTGTTAAATGATGCCGGTACACCGCAACATCATTTAAGCTTCCCATTAACCACCCTACCGCAGGGTGGAACAACTCACGGAGTTATTGTAGGCCTAGTCGGTATAGAATAATACTGATTTTTATTCACTATTTTGTTAATTGCGGCATGTTATAGCTTCAAAGCCGCCAATTAGCCAATAATAGTGAGGTTTCTGCTTAGGTTGGTGAGAGAGCGGCAACCATTTTCCGTAATAAGCACGTCATCTTCAATACGCACACCAATGTCTTGGGGTTTGTAGAGCCCAGGTTCGATGGTCATAACGACGCCCGGTAGGAGTGCTGCATGATTGCCAATCATCACTTGAGGGGCCTCATGCACATCCAAGCCAAGGCCATGGCCGGTTTTGTGAACAATAAAATCAGCATGGGCGGAGTTATTCAGTACTTGAGTGACAGCTGCGTCAATATCGTGAGCGGTACATGCAGGGCTAGCTAGAGCTCGCCCTTTGCTATTG
>JAAERS010000432.1 GCA_024230095.1 Gammaproteobacteria bacterium
CAATGTGTTGAATGGCGTTGATGCCCAGGTAGTTGATGCAAACGAAATAAAACAGCAAATTCCAATTATTAATATCACTAAGAACGCCAGATACCCGGTTATGGGGGCCTCTTACCAGCCTCGTGGAGGTGTTGCCAGGCATGATGGCGTTGCATGGGGTTTTGCAAGAGCAGCTAGTATGCTCGGGGTAGATATTATTCAAGACTGCGAAGTGATTGACATTGAGGTTGAAGGGGTTCGGGTCAAAGGTGTAAAAACAACCCGTGGAGATATTTTAGCTGACCGTGTAGGTTGCGTTAGTGCGGGGCATTCATCAGTACTGGCAAAAATGGCTGGACTCAGATTACCGATTGAAAGCCATCCTCTGCAGGCGTTTGTGTCTGAAGCAATGAAACCAGTGCTGCACACCGTTGTGATGTCAAATGCAGTTCATGGCTATATCAGCCAGAGCGACAAGGGCGACCTAGTAATTGGGGCGGGGATTGATAGCTATAATTCATATGCACAACGTGGCAATTCGCAAATTATTGAGCATGCCGCTGCAGCAATTTTGGAATTGTTTCCAATTTTCTCTCGGGTCCGCATGAATCGACAATGGGGCGGTATCGTTGATGTTTGTCCGGAC
>JAAERS010000433.1 GCA_024230095.1 Gammaproteobacteria bacterium
AATTGGTAAATTAACTATTTGGGTTGCCAACCTGGCACCACGTAAGATGAAGTTTGGTGTTTCTGAAGGCATGATCTTAGCGGCAGGAGATGGCGAAAGCATCTACCTTCTAGCTCCCGATGCCGGTGCCAAACCGGGCTTGCGCGTCAGCTAGCCGGCAGTCTACACAACAAGGGCAACCTAGTGTGGTTGCCCTTGAGTGCATTTCTGCATATGTTGTGAAACAAATTGATAAACGCGTTGCAATGGTCACATGGCGTTGGATTGATGCCTTAAACCCTTAAACAACCATTCTTACTTATGCGTAAACTGGACCGAGACCATCGCTGCTAAGTTGGTATTTGACTTTTACATGGCCTAGCAAACGCGGCAATAAAGTCGCTTCCTCGCCATCTTTTAACTCAATAGCATCAAAACCAACACGCTGCATATAAGCAACACGATCCACAGCCACATCACCAACCGCACGAATAACACCGCCATAACCGGCGCGACGTAATATGCGTGCAATACTAAATCCACGCCCATCAGCAAAAGCCGAGAACTCTATCTGAATTTCATCAGTGCGGGTAATTAAGTTTAACAACTGAGCAATATCAACAGAAGCAATCACCTTCACAGCTTCGACCTGTGGAGCGTCAATGGCTAACCAGTCGTCATAGTCAATAACAATACTAGGCTGCGGTTTTTTGAGCAGTTCCATAAACAGCCTCCTTAAACGGTAATAATCCAATACGCTGAACTACTTGAGCAAAGGTCTCATCATTACCATGACGCAAAGCCAGGTAGGTGTTAAGTATAATGGTGATAGTGGCTACGACCTGATCTTGAGCAATAGAGCGACCTAAAGTCTTACCTAGCTGAGCCGCTTCACTATCACTGCCCCCTAAGGTGAATTGGTAAACTTGCTTACCGCCCTTTTCAACTCCCAAAATGCCAATATGACCTATATGATGATGACCACAAGCATTGATACAACCAGAAATCTTCAATTCAATTGGACCAAGATCATAGAGATAATCCAAATCGTCAAAAGCCTCATTGATACGCTCTGACAGCACCAACGTTTCAGCATTAGCTAAGCTACAGTAATCCAAGCCAGGGCAGTTAATCATGTCTGTTAAAGTACCGTGATTAGCTCTGCCTAGGCCTAAATCTGCCAGGCCATGCCACAGTTCATAGAGGTCTTTTTCAGCCACATAAGCCAAAACCAAATTTTGATCATGAGTAGAGCGGACGTTACCAAAACTATATTGGTCGGCAAGATCAGCCAGACCATCCATTTGCTGATGGGTAATATCCCCCGGTGGTGACAATGGGTTTTTCAAAGGCACCATAACAATACGATAACCAGGTTGTTGATGAGGCAGCACGTTATGGGTTAACCAACGTTGAAAATCGCCATCTACAATACTGTTAACTTGAGCAAACCCAGCTTCTTGTTCAGACAAGTAGTAAGGTTTTGCAAAATGGCTACTTACACGCTTTATCTCAGCTTCTGGTAGTTGTAAATCAGTATCTTTAATTTGTTGCCACTCGGCCTCTACCAACTGAGCGAAAGCGTCCACACCCATTGCTTTCACTAAAATTTTGATACGAGCCTTGTATTTATTGTCACGCCGGCCATGTAAATTATAAATACGCAAAATAGCTTCTAAATAGGATAGCAGGTGTTTAGCGGGTAAGTATTTTCTAATGACTTGACCAATAATGGGCGTGCGACCAAGGCCGCCACCAACCAAAACCTCAAAACCCAGTTCACCTTGAATGTTATGCACGATTCGCAAACCGATATCATGAACCTGAACAGCTGCTCGGTCGGCCTTGGACCCAGTCACTGCAATTTTGAATTTACGCGGCAAGTAAGCAAACTCTGGATGCAAGCTACTCCATTGACGGATGATTTCACACCAAGGCCGTGAATCGGCCAGTTCGTCAGCCGCTACGCCCGCCAGAGGATCGCTGGTGACACTTCGTATGCATGCCCCACTGGTTTGTATAGCATGCATTTGTACCTGTGCCAGGTCGGCAAGAATATCAGGAATTTGAGCCAATTCTGGCCAATTAAATTGAATATTCTGACGTGTTGTAAAATGGCCATAGCCTTTGTCATAAGTACGTGAAACCTTTGCTAAGGCACGCAATTGAACACTGGTCATTTGTCCATAAGGAACAGCTACCCGCAGCATGGGGGCATGACGCTGAATATATATACCGTTCATCAATCGTAACATACGGTATTCATCATCAGCTATTTCGCCTTTTAAAAAGCGCTGAGTCTGATCGCGAAACTGGTTCACACGTTCATCAACCAACTGCTGGTCAATTTCGTTGTATATGTACATAGGTATTGTTGATCCGGCTACCCACTAGGTGGCTTTAGTGCATTGAAGCCCTATAATAACGCCATTTCCTTATAACTAGAAATAATATTATACAATTTGCTTATCTCTTTATGGCATATATAATAGGCACTTATTCTGCAACAAACTATGCACTGAAATTGACTTGGGCTATAGGCGTAAACGACTTCCTAAGTTACAATATAAGTTGTTGTTAATTGTAGGTATTCATTTTTCACAGGAAACCATACGTGACCGAATACATTCTCATTTTGGTTAGCACCGTACTGGTGAATAACTTCGTCTTAGTGCAGTTTTTAGGCCTATGCCCGTTTATGGGGGTATCCTCTAAGCTAGATACCGCCATGGGCATGTCACTGGCCACCACCTTTGTACTAACACTCGCCTCGTTATGTAGTTATCTAACTTACACCTTTGTACTGCAACCTTTAGGGCTAGAGTTTCTGCGCACCATCAGCTTTATTTTAGTGATCGCCTTTGTCGTGCAATTTACGGAAATGCTTGTGCACAAAACCAGTCCCATGCTGCATAAAGTATTAGGCATATTTTTACCGTTAATAACTACTAACTGTGCGGTGCTTGGTGTCGCGCTACTCAACGTCAACAAAGCCAATGGCTTTGTAGAATCGTTGTTGTACGGTATGGGTGCAGCCATTGGCTTTTCTTTGGTACTGGTTTTATTTGCCGCCTTACGGGAGCGCATTAACCTAGCTGACATTCCTACGCCTTTTCAGGGGCCCGCCATAGCAATGATTAGCGCCGGCATTATGTCCTTAGCATTTATGGGTTTCGCAGGTTTGGTAAGCATTTAATATGGATATTATCATCTTTGCTATCGTCTCTTTGACTCTAATGGCTCTGCTTTTTGGTGGTATTTTAGGCTACGCCGCCAAACGTTTAAAAGTAGAAGGCGACCCTATTGTTGATCAGATTAATGCGCTTTTGCCACAAACCCAGTGCGGCCAGTGTGGCCACCCAGGGTGTCGCCCTTATGCCGAGGCTATTGCTCAACAAGCAGACCCGATTAACCTCTGCCCTCCAGGCGGTGAAACCACCATTAAGGCCTTGGCTGATTTACTGGACGTTGAAGTCTTGTCATTGGACGCCGAAGCTGGAGTTGATAGTGTTCCCAAGATTGCCTACATTCGCGAAGACGAGTGCATAGGTTGCACGAAATGTATTCAAGCCTGCCCAGTAGACGCTATCCTCGGGGCGGCCAAATTAATGCACACAGTAATTGTTAACGAATGCACTGGTTGTGACCTTTGCGTAGAGCCCTGCCCCGTTGATTGCATAGACATGTTACCGATACCAATAACCAGCCAAACTTGGCATTGGCAAAAACCCCAACAACTCATCGCTACCGACCGCCAACTCGAGCAGGAAATAGTGGGGGATCCATCCCTATGAAGACGTTATTTGATTTTCCTGGCGGCGTTCACCCGCCGCAACACAAACAACAGTCAAACCCCGGTAAGTTAATGGATTTACCTTTACCACAAAGATTGCTGATTCCATTGTCACAGCACATCGGCGCACCAGCCAAACCATTGGTTAAAGTCGGCGATCAAGTCTACAAGGGCCAACTCATCGCTCTAGCAACCGGTGCCATTAGTGCCAACGTACATGCCACAAGTTCAGGCCTAGTAAGTGCCATTGCTAGTTTTCCCGTAGCCCATGCTTCGGGTTTAGATGCAATGTGTATTGAACTTGAGACCGATGGCCAAGATACCTGGCATCCGGATATTACTACTGCTAATCCAGGGCAGCTTGATGAACAAGAAATTCGACAACGTGTATTAGCAGCAGGCATTGTTGGTATGGGGGGTGCCGGATTCCCAAGCGCCGCTAAATTGGCTACAGACACACCCATTCACACCCTATTAGTCAATGGTGTCGAGTGCGAACCCTACATCACTGCTGACGACACCGTTATGCAGATCTATAGCCATGAAATTATTTTGGGTACCAAACTTGCATTAGGCTTATTGAAGCAATCTACATGCAAACTCGTTATTGAGGATAATAAGCCTCAAGCTATTGCTGCCATGCTTCAAGCCAGTGCCGGCCACGATGACATTGAAGTTATCGTTATTCCCACCAAATATCCCTCCGGTGGTGAAAAGCAACTTATTCAAAACGTTACCGGCCAACAGGTACCCAGAGGTAAAATACCAGCAAATCTTGGCATTCTTTGCCAAAATGTAGCCACCATGAAAGCTATATATGATGCGGTATACCTTGGACAACCCTCCATAGAGCGCATCATTACCGTAACCGGGGATGGTGTAAAACAAGCAGGCAACTACCGACTGCGTATTGGCACCTGTGCGGACTACGTATTGCAACAATGCCAAGCTGAGCAACCAAATAGCCAGGTAATCATCGGCGGTCCAATGATGGGCTTCCAACTACCTAATACTCATGTGCCTTTAATCAAAACCAGCAACTGTCTACTCGTACCAAGTGCCAAAGCTCTCTCTGATGCGAGCCCAGCCATGGCCTGTATACGGTGCGGGCAATGTGAAATTGCCTGCCCGGCCCAACTTCTACCTCAACAACTTTATTGGCTAGCCAAATCTGATGCATTTGACAAAATAGAGCAATACAATCTCATGGACTGCATCGAATGTGGAGCTTGCGCTTACGTTTGTCCTAGTCAGATCCCATTGGTACAGCATTATCGCTACGCTAAAGGCATGCTTCGCCAAAAAGCCACCGAGGCTCGCCAAGCAGAACTTTCCAAACAGCGCTTTGAAGCTCGGGAGCAACGCCTGCTGGACGAAGTTACTGCTAAGGAAGAGCGTCGTAAAACGCGGGCGGCAGCGGCAGCAGCGGCACAAGCAGCCAAACGTGCCAGCAACACTGAACAGGCAGATCCCGTGAAGGCTGCTCAGGCTCGCTTGGCTGCCAAACAAAAAACACCAGCCCACGACACTGCGCACCAAGCCACGCTAGCAAACAATAGCGCAACGAACGAAGTCAGTCATAAAGACCTGAAAACGGCCGCTGCCATCGCTCGCACCAAATTTAAGAAAGCCAACAAAGCCTACGAAGACGCCAAAGCTGCGGATCACGAAGACACCGACAAACTCCAAACCATGGTGCATGATTTACAGCAACGGTCTGAGCAAACCGCGCAAGCCTTAGCCGAATTTGAAAGTCAGGTGCAGGTTGATCCAGAAGCCGAAAAACAAGCCCAGATAACCTGGGCCAAGGCTAATGCACAAGTGCGCAAGTTAAATAAATCGGCACCTGACAGCTCAACACCAGACGATGAGAAAGCGGCCCATAAAGAGGCCCTACAAGTCGCCCAAAAAAATCTTGAGCAAGCGCAAGCCAAACTAGACCATATCAAAAATTCCTCCAAGGAAGCTCAATCATGATGGCGCTTTTTTCTTCACCTCACTTGCATGGCGGGAATCATAGTCAACGACTTATGTTATTGGTGTTGGCGGCTGCAGTACCGGGCCTGGTGGCCCAGATATACTGGTTTGGCTTTGGTACTCTTTTAAACGTCATATGGGCCATTACCCTAGGCCTCGCGCTAGAAGCCAGCGTTTTATTGATGCGCAAGCGTCCACTTGGTTTCTTCCTTAAAGATGGCAGCGTGATCGTTACGGGCTTGTTGTTGGCCCTTGCCCTTCCCCCCATGGCGCCATGGTGGCTAGTAAGTGTCGCCACCCTGTTCGCCGTAGTTTTTGCCAAGCATTTATACGGTGGGTTAGGTAACAACCCTTTTAATCCTGCCATGGCGGGCTACGCCATTTGCCTCATTGCCTTCCCAACCAGCATGACCCTTTGGACTAGCTCTGGCGAATACTTCAACCTGCCAGACCAATGGCTATGGTTTTGGACAGAGCAAGGCAATGTTGATGCCATTACTCAGGCGACGCCTCTAGATGCCATGAAACATTTGCAAGGTAATACTATTAAGGAAATGTTAGCTGCAAATCCGACCATAGTTAATTATGCCGATGCTATGTTTTGGATTAACCTAGCCTACCTTGCCGGAGGGCTTGGCCTAATGCTCTTAAAGGTATTTACCTGGCACGCGCCGGTGGCCATGTTAAGTAGCTTATCCATAATGGCTTTTCTATTTGGTACAGGTGAACCTGACCTGTACGCTGGACCCAGTGAGCACCTGTTGTTAGGGGCCACCATGCTTGGCGCCTTCTTTATCATCACCGATCCTGTTAGCAGTGCTACTAGTCGCAGTGGCAAGCTCGTATTTGGTGTTGGTATTGGTGTATTAATATATATCATTCGCACTTGGGGTGCCTATCCTGATGCCGTCGCTTTTGCTGTATTGTTGATGAACCTTTGCGCGCCATTAATCGATCAATACACAAAACCGAAAGCTTACGGCCAACAACATTGAGGCAACAACGATGACTGAGAACACAGAGTCCGGTTTGTGGCAAAATATTCGTAACAATGCGCTCAATCTAGGGCTCATAGCTATCCTTGCCGCTGCCGCGTTAGCCGCCGTTTACGTGGCCACCAAACCGTCTATCATCGCTAATCAAAGGGCAGCCCAGTTGGCCGCCCTTACGCAAGTTATGCCTACAGAATATTTCGATGAAGAACTATTAAAGCACCCCATTACCCTGCCCGCTCCTGAGCAACTTAATTTGGAACCGGCTACCATCGCTTATGCTGCCATGCTTAAAGGCCAGTTAAATGGTTGGGTGCTGCCAGTTATCAGTCTTGATGGTTACAGTGGGCGTATACATATGCTAGTAGGTATCGATATACATGGCCAAGTCACTGGCGTGCGTATTACCAGCCATAAAGAAACACCAGGGCTAGGTGATAAAGTGGATTATCAAAAGTCAACTTGGGTAGATGGATTCGTCGGTAGCAGTCTCAGCAGCCACCGTTGGGCCGTTAAGAAAGATCAGGGCGACTTTGACCAGTTTACCGGCGCCACCATTACACCCCGCGCCGTTGTTCAGGCGGTACAATCGAGTTTAATTTACTATAAACAATACCAAGATGAGTTGCTAGCGGCCCTTAATACAAACGTAAACATAGCATCAGCGGAGGACGAATAGCATGCAAGTAGAAACTCGGCATATACTGCATCAAGGCCTGTGGCAAAGTAACCCAGCCCTAGTACAGTTATTAGGTCTATGTCCCCTATTGGCCGTCACTAATAGTGTGGCAAACGCGTTAGGCCTAGCTATTGTAACGACCTTGGTATTAGTGGCTTCTAACGCCTTGGTCTCACTGACCCGCAACAAGGTGAACAAAGACGTTCGCTTGCCAACTTTCGTGATGATTATTGCGGCCTTGGTAACCGTCGCTGAATTGCTAATGCAAGCTTTAACTTATGAGTTATACCAAATACTCGGCATTTTTATCCCATTAATAGTTACCAACTGCGCCATTTTGGGTCGTGCTGAGGCCTACGCCTGCAAAAATTCCTTAGCATTATCCATACTTGATGGTCTTGCCATGGGAGTTGGGTTCAGTTTGGTATTGGTATTATTGGGAGCGATGCGAGAGGTACTTGGCCAAGGCACTTTATTTACCGACATGCACTTGCTTTTTGGTGAATCGGCTAGGCTCTGGGAACTCACTATTATCGATGACTACCGGGGTTTTTTGTTTGCTATTTTGCCCCCCGGTGCATTTATCGGTATGGGCCTGCTTATCGCCATGAAGAACGTGATTGACCACCGCCAAGCCATGAGCCAGCTCTCGCTCGACGAGCCCAGCTCGAAATCACGTCGTGTGCGAGTAACTGGCATCATTACCTGATTAGGCAGTGGCTTATGAATAATAATAAACGAAAAGAAATATTCACTCGCCTTAGAACTGACAACCCCAATCCCCAAACTGAGCTTAACTATAACAGTCACTATGAATTACTGGTGGCTGTTGCCTTATCAGCCCAAGCAACCGATGTCAGTGTAAACAAAGCTACTGCTAAA
>JAAERS010000434.1 GCA_024230095.1 Gammaproteobacteria bacterium
AAAAGGTGCTTTTCTTGTAGGCATTGACTATAGCGGCAAGGGTAGCTTTTCACCCATTGGGCGATTTGTTATAGACGACAATACAGCATCGCCTATAACGCTGGCTGATTTGTTGAACGATGGGAAGCTAACGACAAGCCTATCCACTGCCGATCTAAACACGCTAAAGAACTCGGTTAGTTCTGCGATAGCCAGCGAGAATGCAGCAGCCACCAGCGCAACAGCAGCACAAGCGAGCGCAACGGCAGCAGCAGAGAGTGCAGCGTCACTAAATTATTTTGAGAGCCAAGGCGCTGTATTGATCGTGCCGAGCGATTACTCAGTCGAAGGTGACGAGCCGGCTACAGTTATAACTGATCCAAACTTACCCAACGAGATAGCGTTAAATAGTCGTTACGTGCTAAACAATCCGACTGGGGAAAATTGCCAGGTTAACGCAGAGGTGCAAATCAACGGAATATGGTTTGCTACTAAGACTTGGTTCGATAAAGATTTAAGCAGCGGCTACACGATAGAAGCGACAACGAGAACTACTAAGTGTTCCTCGATACCAGATATAGTGATCTACACAAAACACTATAGCGCGGATGGTGGCGGCTTCAAGGTTCAATTTTACAAAGATCAACCGAAGGCTAAATGCCGCGTTTGGTGTTATCCGGTCAAACAAACAGGAGCTGCGAACTAATGCCAATTTACGCAACGCCAGGGCAATCATTACAGACTTTCTGCAATGTAGGAAAAGAACCCAAAGGCTCGATAGTGATGGACTCAGAGCGACCATCCGGCAGTCTATACATTGCCCAGGTCGATGGCACTTGGGCAGAAGACATAACTGGCATCGCTACTCACAAGCGCAAAGTGATCAAGGCATTGATGCCAACAGCAAGTTATAATATTAGCCTACACGATGAGAACATCGGCGGCGCAGTATCGACACGAGCGCAGTGGGTAACTTATATGCTGGCTTTGTGGGCGATCCACGAATCGAGTAATGTTAATGTCTTCATGGCTACTATACCGAGCGAGCCATCGTAACTAAAACTTACAGCCGCCTTTTAAGCGGTGCAAAACAAGAGGCGGAACAATGGGCTATAAAGTAGTAAGCGGCGTTATCAAAGACGCTGGTAACTTTGCAAAACCAAAAAACTGTTATATCAAGCTGGACCCGGTCATCAGCTTGGGCGACACGTACAAGGGCGCAGAATATACCGACGCTACAGACGCATCGGGCAACTATTCTATCAACGTACCTGTCGGAACGTATGATGTGTTTATCTCATACGATTACGGGCGCAACTATGAACGCATGGGACGCATCCAGATAATCGACAACACGCCGTCGCCGGTGTCGTTGTCTGTATTGCTCAACAACGTACAAGTGCCTACGAATAACCAAGTGTTATTAGCCCAAACGTCAGCGAGCGATGCAGCAGCAAGCGCTAGCAGCGCAGCGAGTGATGCAGCAGCATTGAACGCGCACAATTTGACCGGTACAGAAGTAGCTATCGGTGCAGGGACAGGTACGGGGCAGGGTACTAACGCTGTAGCTATTGGTAATGCGGCAGGTCAGACTACCCAAAGCGCTGGATCAGTTGCTGTTGGTATTTTGG
>JAAERS010000435.1 GCA_024230095.1 Gammaproteobacteria bacterium
CCCGTTGTACTTACCACAATTAATTCTTTGAAAGTGTCACCATCTACATCGCCAAAACCAAAGTCACTTTGAGCAAAGGCACGTGGCGTGTCTTCCACTACCGCAACTTGCATTCCACTCGCGGTCGGCGCATCACTCAGAGCATTAATGTTTAAGGTCATGGTGTAGTTGAGTAGGCTTTGTAGGCTGGTGTTGTCTATTACCGCAAAACTGAAACTGCTACCAAGCATGTCATCGGCTTGGGCGACATACACTAAATTCGCTAAATCGCTTACGGCAATGCTGTCCCCTGCAGCGACAGGATTACCATTAAGCTCAAGTTGACCCACATTGACATTGGTGATGATTTCGACACTTTGAAGGCTATTGCCTGCATCCACATCGGCAAAATTAAACTCACTGGCACTGAATCGATGCTGGCTGTCTTCGGCTAATGCCACCGCGTTATCGGCAGCGGTTGGTGTGTCATTTTGTGGCGTGATGTTGAAGGTGAAGGTATAGCTGCTAACGCTGACATTATCCGCGCTATCAATCACCTTAAAGGTAAAGCTGCTGCCCACTTCGTCATCTTGTTTTGGGGTGTAGACCAAATTGCCTATGTCGCTGACCGCAATCAAGGCATTGTTCGATACCTGCCCTCCCGCTAATGAGAGCGAGCCATCGCTTGGCAGGGTAACAATTTGTACGTCCTTAAAGCTGTCGCCATCAACATCAGTAAACGCAAATTCGTTTGCAACAAAGGTATGAGGCGTATCTTCCACCAATGCCAAGCTGTTATCCGCCGACGTTGGCATGTCATCCACAGGTGTGATCGCAAGGGTGATCAATTGCGATGAAATACTTTCCGCATTGCTGCTGTCGCGCACAGTGAAAGTAAACAAACCATCGTTAATATCATTCAAGGTGGGTGTATAGATAAGTTGCGACAAGTTCGCGACATCGATCAATTGCCCGACACTGACCGCTATATTATTGAAGGCAAGTACCCCGTTTCCACTCCAAGCGCCCACACGTATTTGGGTGAAACTGTCACCGTCGACATCAACAAAACCAAAATCGGCGGCGCTTAATGTGTAGGTATTATCCTCAGTGACCGTGATGCGTTTATCCGCTGCGGTTGGGTTGTCGGCAATAGGATTAATATTCACCGTCAACACCGTGTTTTGAATGCTTTCTTGATTGCTGGTGTCAATCACGCGGTAATCAATGGTGCTGGTATTGATGTCATGACTCGCCGTTTGATAAGTCAGTTTGCCAATGTCTGCCACCGAAATTTCTTGATCTGGTGACAATGGGTTGTTGTCTAACAACAAACTGCCCTGACCGTTGAAAGCTTTGATCACAATTTTAAATAAGGTCTCACCGTCTACATCCGCAAAATCAAAATCACTCACTGTAAAGCTGTGCGCAACATCTTCATCAATCGAGATATTGCCATCGGCTGCGGTGGGCGCATCGGCTTGGGCAGCTATGCTTAAGGTGAAGGTGTAAGTATCTGTACTGATTGATCCGTTATTGTCTTGGACTTGGAAGGTAAAGCTGCTACCCAGCACATCATCCGCAACAGGCACATACGCTAAATTGGCTAAATCGCTGAATGCAATGGTTTGGTTATCCGTAACAGGCGTATTATTTAAGGTTAACTGCCCATTGGTCACGGTATTGACTACCAAGAGGTTATCGAAGGTGTCACCGAGATCGTTATCTGCGAATGGGAATTGGCTCTGGGCAAACACATGATTGGTGTCTTCTAGCGTGGTTTGTGCGGTGTCGGCAGAGGTTGGTGTGTCTTCGGTAGCGGTCATTGCCAAGGTGATGGTATTCGCGACTTGGCTTTCTGCATTGCTGCTATCGATAACGGTGAAGGGGAAGCTGCCGCCTGACACATCATTGTTCAAGGGTTGATAGGTGAATAAGGTGAAAGTACTGACATCACCCACATCGTTCGCGTTAACCGCCTGAGCATTGTGCTTCAATTGCCCTCTGCCGGTAAAGCTGTCAATCCGATCTTTATTAAAGGTTTCGCCATCAACTTCG
>JAAERS010000436.1 GCA_024230095.1 Gammaproteobacteria bacterium
CTGAAATGTATGAGATCAGGCTCTGACGCTCATACTAAGCAATAGAGAACACACCAAACTCAGCCAAGAGAGCAGGGTCACTCACAGTGGTCATCACTGCGGTAGAACCCTTGGTCTCGCACTTAGCCAGGAACTCGGCGTTGGCCGCCTCGATGTGGGCTTTAAGGGCAAGTTGGTCTGCTGTAAATACGGTCATTGTGTTGCTTCCTATAACTAATTCCTTACTATGCATATATGATAGCACAGTTTGACGGTCTGTCAAGCTCTAAGTTATTGATTTTATACAGAAAGAAAAAGCCAGGAATAGTTCCTGGCTTGTGTAAATAATTGATTAAAAATTAACCTTGTGGGCCTGCTTTTGCATGTTATCCCCTTGTTAGTATTTATATCCTCTTATTGCTTGTATACCATAGTTACTTAGGTTAATACTCCAAATTCTCATATTATCCAAAGTGTGCTATTAGAACGCAATGCTCCCAGAACCAGTAAATGTGTAAATGTTGTACGAGCCGTCAGTGGTTACGGTAAAAGAGCCAGTGGTTACAGATGCTGTTGAAAGTGTGCGAACGATTACTACACCTGAACCACCATCAGCTGCGCCAGAGGATGAACTGCTTGATGCTCCACCTCCACCACCACCGGTATTGGCCTGTCCTGCAGTCGCACTAGTCTGTGGTGAATAAGAACCTCCCGTACCTCCGCCTCCTAAGCCACCAGATCCTACTGACCCAAATATACAGCCTCCTCCGCCTCCTCCTGCATAGTAAGTTGCAGTGCCGGTAATTGATGATTGCAATCCAACACCACCATTACCTTCGACACCAGACTCGTCACCGTGACTTCCTCTGCCGCCGGCCCCACCACCACCGCCAGCAGTACCGTTTACAGTGACGTCGGATTCTCCACCAGCATTACCTTGACCAGCTGTGCCCGAGCCACCCGCTGTATCTGTTTCGTTGGTGTATAAACCTCCACCACCACCACCGGAACCACCATCAGCACCTGTTCTAACATTTACTCCCTGATCGCCGTAGGCACCACCACCACCGCCTCCTATGGCTGTGAATCCAAACGCGGAACTATCTTCCCCGTTGGAGCCTCTGAATTCTCTCGTGTTTGTTGTTTGAGCGCCACCCGCGCCCACAGTGATAGTATAAGTCAGCCCCGCAGATATCCCAATGTTTGTGCCTTGCAGTAAACCACCGGCTCCGCCTCCAGCCATACCGCCACCACCACCACCAGCAACAATTAGGTAGTCGATTGTTAGTGGTAGAGGAGTTGGCGGCGATGAACCGCCCGCAGGCTGTATATTCATCCCACCTTGTATTGTTACACCTGATATTTGCATTGCCATTTATGTGCTCCTACAAAATTTTTTTACCAATTAATATTCCAAACCAGGGTATTTTCAGTAGTAGTATTAATAC
>JAAERS010000437.1 GCA_024230095.1 Gammaproteobacteria bacterium
CGAACTCAACATTAATAACAACGGCAACAAACACGGCATATTAATCGACTGCGGATTATTTCAAGGCAAAGACGCCAAAGACAAGCACGGCAAGGACAAAAAACTCGATATCGAATTTCCTATCTCCCACCTCAAAGCACTCATTCTTACCCATACCCACATAGACCACATTGGTCGTTTACCTTGGTTATTAGCAAAAGGCTTCAAGCAACCCATTTATTGCACACCAGCCACAGCAGAGTTAGTCCCATTAATGTTAGATGATGGCTTAAAATTGCAACTCGGACTAAACAAAGGGCAAAGAACAAGAGTATTAGAGCTAATAAGAAAACAGATAAAACCCATCCCCTATAACCAATGGCACCGAATTAAACTCACCTCTACTTTTCACCTGCTCTTAAGGTTTCAACCCGCCGGCCATATCCTCGGCTCCGCCTATGTCGAAATCAAACTCCCCAATAATGAAATCGTCGTATTTTCAGGTGACTTAGGCCCATCAAATACCCCATTATTGCCCGATCCAATGCCACCCAAACGTGCCGACCTATTAGTCATCGAAAGTACCTACGGCAATAAACTTCACGACAGTGTAGAAACCAGAGCCAAACGCTTACAAGAAATAATAGACCGTTCATTAAAAGATGGCGGCGCAATCATCATCCCCGCATTTTCAGTAGGGCGAACCCAAGAGCTATTGTTTGATATTGAGCATTTAATCCATCACAACAAAATCGATTCAAAAATCCCAATCATATTAGATTCCCCGTTAGCCAATAAAGTCACCAAACAATACCGCCGATTCAAAAAACTGTGGAGCAAAGAAGCCAAAACCAAGCTCAATAATCAACGTCATCCACTTAACTTCGAACAATGCATCACCATCGAAAGCCA
>JAAERS010000438.1 GCA_024230095.1 Gammaproteobacteria bacterium
AGACCCTGCAACCAACCCAAGATCAAGTCCAAGTCCAAGAGCAAGACCAAACAACTCAACAGCCTATTACCGAAGAAAATGCGGCTACAGAAGATACCGCACCGGCTGTCAACAATGAAGTCGTCCCGGAAATGACACGACTAGCAAGGCAGGAGCAGTTGCTTTACCTAGCTAACAGCATGCTAGAAAAGGGCTATGTTGACTTAAGCTTAAGTCTGCTACAAGAAATAGATATGACTCTATTGCCGCCCGCCTCCCTAGGACCGTATCTGGAAGGTATGGCAACCAGCCACCTGCGCAAAGGAGACAGTTTTACCGCCCTGGAATGGTTACATAAGGCCTCGATACTAGCCCCTGTCACAAGCCCAGCCAGCAAACACAAGCGACTAACTTTATTGCAACAAGCCTACCACCAAAATGAGCAATTTTTGCAAGCAGCACTAACGGCTATTGAGCTGGCCGCTAACCAACAACAAACCACCCAGGAGAAAGAGCAACGGCTCAATAACAACGATTATATATGGGCATTATTGATGCAAACGCCGAAGATGCAATTACAGACTCGTTTACAAAGCCCACTTTCTGTTACTGCTAAAGCTTGGTTGGAACTGGCACTAGATATAGATAGCCTTATCACTCTGGGCCAACAGCAGCAAGCCATACGGAAATGGCAATCAGCAAACCCACTGCACCCAGCCAGCATACACTTGCCGCGCGCCCTATCTAATCTCCCCGATTTTGGCGCTCAACAAGCTCAAAAACTGGCTCTATTGCTACCCACTTCAGGCCCCCATGGAAAACTCGGACAGGCTGTCATAGACGGCTTCATGGCTAACTATTACCAAGCCATTGCCCAATGCCCCGCGCCCTGCACACAGACACCCCATTTAATGTTTATCAACAGTCATGAAGTCAATGATTGGCCAGCGCTATTTGCCCAGCTCGAGGAGCAGCAAGTTGAACTGGTAATCGGGCCACTTGCCAAAGACAAGGTCGACAGTTTAAACACTTATCAAGCACGCCGTATTCCGACCTTGGCCTTGAATTACCTAAGCGCAGATGAAAACCAACCCTCGCTGGCCAATATGGCTGATGTTGACGTCCGCATACAACAACATGTTGCCCGCATTGATAAACCGGCGAGTGCTAACTACATTGCCACACAAACCACAGAAAACCCCAGCCAACATACATTTTTCCAATTTGGCCTATCGCTTGAAGATGAAGCACGTCAATTAGCAACCCAGGGCCACCATCAAGGCTTAAAGCAAGCCTTAATTATTCATGCGAACACCCAATGGGCTCAACGTGTCAGTGACACTTTTACACAACAATGGCAACACCTAGGCGGAAAAATTGCTGCGAAAGTTAGTTATACGGGCAATGGCGATTATGCGGATAGTATCAGCAAGGTGCTACTTATAGACAACAGCAAACAGCGCCGTCGGGACCTACAAAAACTGATTAATAACAACGTCAAATTTGAATCCAGACGACGCCAAGATATAGACCTTATTGTGCTATTAGGCATGCCCAAAGATGTGCGCCAACTAATGCCCACGCTGGCTTTTCACCACGCCGCAGAAGTGGCTGTGTTTGCTACCCACCATGCTTATCAAGGTCCCACAAAAACGACTCGTGATCGTGATCTAAACAAAATGTATATCAGTGATATTCCCTGGATGCTAGAGCCGGATGAAGTCACTCACCAAGTGCAAGCCACATGGCCTGATCGCC
>JAAERS010000439.1 GCA_024230095.1 Gammaproteobacteria bacterium
AGCGCTGCCGTACTTGTCAAGCATAGCCCTGGTTTGTCTTTGGTCTTCACAAATATACCGCTCAACGCTTGCAACGTATACACGCAGATCGCCGTCACCGTCGTTGGGATGGATGCCGTTATCTCTGCAAGCAACTTCATAGCGGATCGTTGCAGCGTATCGTACCACCACGTCCCTATTCATTCTGGGCAAGGTCTCGCGCCCTTGTGTGATAGCTACCGTTGAAGTGAAGCGACTCTAAACGCTCAATACGCTTTGTATTCTTCTCGGTTATGTCTTCGACAGTGTGCGCGTGAACGATAGAGGATTGCAGCGCATCGTAAAAGCCATCAATGTAAACGACCACGCCGCTCACCCCAGTGCCGAACGTAAAAGCGCCAATCATCAATGCGGTGACGGCTTGTAGTCTTTGTAATCTTGCTAAGTCGTCTCTCACTTGCCCGTCACCTCCATTATACATTGATAGATATAGCCTATCTCATCAAAGCTATAAGCCAATAAAAAAGTGGCCGCGTTACTCGATAGCAAGGCGGCCATTAATAGGAATAGTATTTTATTCTTATTCAACCGATAACCAATTGCATGACAGGCTTGCCTATAAAGTAACCTGCCGCCGAGAAACTAACTGCACCAGCTAACATGAACGTGCCGAACTGCAATAAAGACATGGAATCTTCCACCT
>JAAERS010000440.1 GCA_024230095.1 Gammaproteobacteria bacterium
ATTGGCTAACAGCGCCTACCTTACTTGTTCCGTCGTGACACCTAATTTCAGTCTATGCTCGTGGTTCAACGATAAATAAATACCGTTGCCAGCCTAACGCCCTCGGTGATTGTGCCACAGCCGATGCTTGATACTATGCGCTAACTCAAAACTTTTCATCATGCAGGTACTCTTGAAACTCTTAAGCGTGAATTGATAGGTGAAATAACGACTTCATGGGCAATTGCCCAGAGGTAACCTGCCATTTCCCGAGCGATGGCAATAACCACAACATTACGGTGCTTTCCCCGACTCATTAGGTGGTTATATCGTCGACAAAGCCTAAGTTGAGCTTGCCAAGCGATGTCGGTTATTTCTTTGGGTATGCATTCTTGTCGCTTCTGTAATTCAGTTGATATATTGGCTTTATGTTTGTAAGTGTGTGCCCCTTGCACAAGTAAACGTCTAGCTCGGCCATTGCCACACTTTGTGATGCTACCTAATCGCCTGCTATCGCCACTGCTATGCTCTTTTGATACCAACCCTAAATAAGACATCAGTTTTCTTGGGTGGTCAAATCGCCTTAAATCACCCAACTCAGCAATCACGCCAGTGGCAATAAGTAGCTTAATCCCGCGTAAAGCTTGCAAGGCTTTAAC
>JAAERS010000441.1 GCA_024230095.1 Gammaproteobacteria bacterium
CAATGGAACAAGTGACTGGTTGCTGTTAAACTAGGGGGTCTTTTATATTTAATCCCTGCAGCCATGGCTATTACACCGAAACAACCATTGCCTAAATTGTTAAACAAGCGACAAGTGAAGCAACAGATACAAGCCGATGTAGAGGCGTTTTTGGCCTCTGGTGGTGAGGTCGTCGAAGTGCCAAAAGGACGCAGCGGCGTGGCGCCTGATGGTTTTAATAGGCACCCGGTTTGCTTTGCCAATGGGGCTGTCCAACGTACTTTAGTGCCCGAAGTAGTAGCCAATATTGAACAACGCAAACAAATGCAAAAAGAGCCCAGAAAATTGGCTCATCCAAAGCCGCGTCAAGCCCGTAAAAGGTGGATATATGATGATTTTGGGGAACCGTTACGTTGGGTTTGGGCGGAATAGTGTTGCAGTTTAAAGGTTTAGATATTTGTCTACAATCGTCTGCAAGGCATATGCCCGTTGCCCATTCTGTTATAGGCTAGGCACCAGTTTTTAAGCACTGGCTGTGCGCCAGAATTTATACAGAGGTTACTATGAAGTTAGTGGTTGCAGACGATCATCCTTTATTTCGTAGCGCACTGCTGCACATACTAAAAAAGGCAAAGCCAGGCTGTGACATCAACGAGGTGGGAACCTTGTCTGAACTTATGGCATTGCTCAAGCACGATGACGACGTGGATCTATTATTATTGGATTTGCATATTCCAGAGGCATTTGGCTTTACGGGTTTGATTCAGGTATTGGAGAATTACGAGCAGATTCCGGTGCTTGTAGTTTCTGGCAATGACAACCCCGATGTAATCCACAAAGCTATGCGGCTTGGCGCTAGTGGTTTTATGATAAAGTCGGCCTCCAATGATGATATTGTGAATGCTGTCGATGCCGTATTGGCTGGCGATAACTGGTTGCCAGTCGGTCTGCCCGCTGCTGGCCCCGAGGCTGATGAAGAACTCCCGGCCGAGCGCATAGCCGCCCTTACTCCACAGCAATTACGTGTGCTGACCATGGTGAGTGAGGGCTTATACAATAAGCAGATAGCGGATGAGCTCAATGTTACCGATGCTACGGTCCGTGCTCACGTTACTGAAATTTTCCGTAAATTGGGCGTCACCAACCGCACTCAAGCAGTAATTTTATTTAACCGTTTTCAGGTAGAAAATCCGCAAGAAAAAGTCTAACCCTTGGCTATTTCGAGTTATGACGAATGATGTATTTGTTGATCATTTTCCGTAATACAGCTGGACGCAATGGTTTGTGTATCAAGCCATAGCCGGCTTCTCGTACTTCATGTTTCATGGCTGCGGTACGGTCGGCTGTGATAACAATGGCAGCGATGTCTAGTGACAAATGCTGGCGAATCGCTTGAATAGCATCGGTGCCCAATAAGTTTTCATTTAAATGATAATCAGCCAAAATTAGCTGTGGTAGTTGCTCTGGGGAAAGACCCTCTAGCACCTTGATAGCCTGTTCAGCACTGGTAGCGGAATAAACATGACAGCCCCATTGGGAAAGCAAAGCCAGCATGCCATCGAGAATACTTTGTTCATTATCGATCACCAGCAAGTAAGTATTACTTAAATCATTTTGGGCAATGACTTCTTGCTCTTGTAGTCGTGCTGCGGACTCTTTGAGGCCAAAAGGTACCAGAATTGAAAACATGGAGCCTCGGCCCAATTCTGATTTCACCAAGATCTCATGTTCTAGTGTGTTGGCTGTCCGCTGGGCAATGGCCAGCCCTAAACCAATACCACTGGTTTTCACATGCGCGCCAGTTTCAATGCGTTGAAACTCCACAAATATGTCATTAAAACGTTCCTGTGGAATACCAAAACCCGTATCCCAAACTTGAATTTCAATAGCATTGGGGCGACGGCGACAGCCAAGGACAACGCGCCCTTGGTCCGTGTAGCGAATGGCATTAGTGAGGAAATTCTGCAAAATGCGGCGCAGCATCATAGGATCTGTATAAAGAACTGCCTGACTGCTAATAAGGTGAAAATTGAGTTGTTTTTCAGCACATAGGGCCGCAAACTCTTGGTTTAACACGTTCAATAAATCAGTGGCGCAAAAGTGCTGTTTGCGTGGTTTTAGGTTTCCCCCATCTAGTTTTGAGATTTCGATGAGAGCACTAATCAATTGCTCAGCGCTAGTTAAAGAGTTGTCTAAATTTGTAGAGAGTTCATTCAAAGAGCTATCATTCAATAATGATTGTTGGCGCTCTGCCAGGGCACTAGAAAACAACTTGGCGGCATTAAGAGGCTGCATTAAGTCGTGACTAGCAGCAGCCAAGAAACGGGTTTTTCCTTGGTGGCTAGCTTCTGCAGCCGCTTTGGCAATGCCTAATTCATGGTTGACTAACTCTAGTTTTTTCGTGCGTTCTGCGACGCGTTTTTCTAGGCTTTCGTTGGCCTGCTTTAGCTGTTTTTCACGTTCTTTCAAATCCGCTTCGGTTTTATGGTGGTCGGTAATATCAGAATAGGTATTTACATAACCACCTCCGGGCATGGTGTGGCCCTGAACTTCAATAACGGTGCCGTCTTTGCGATAGCGAATACTCCGGTGCTGTTCACCCCGTTTGATCATGTCAGAACGTTGTTGGACGATCTTCTCTGGATCAACCTCGCCATATTCACCATGACGTGCGCTAATGCGAATGATGTCTTGTACTGGCGTGCCAACGGCAACTTTGCCTTCAGGGAAGTCAAACATTTCCAGATAACGTTGGTTCCACATCTCCAGCTTATGGTTTTTGTCTATAACCGTAATTCCTTGGCTGACGTTTTCGATGGTGGCTTGGAGTAGGCTGCGATTAAAGGTCACAGCGCGAGTTGCTTCATCGACAATTGATACTACATCACCTAGTTGTACCGACTTGCCACCAAGGGTGGACTGCACAATGATACGCGCTGATGAAGCACCAATAATACCGGCTAATGTTCGCTCTGTATGGCGCTGCAATTCTGGGCCTACGGAGGCGGTTTGGTTCAAGTCTAGACCAGGGTATTGGCTGGCCAATTGATTAATAGAGAGCATGGTTTGGCGGTAACCCAAAAACCGTTCCAGCAAAGTCTGCACATCGGCCACTGTATGGTGTGCTTGAGCTGTGCGGTTGGCTAAGTGAGTCGGGTTGGCGTTGGCGCTGATAAAACTATCAGCTTGCATGCGGTCTATCAAGCGAGGACGATTGGCTAACGACACCAGCACATAAAGTGTGATATTGACACTGAGGCTGATAATGGCTGCATGAGAAATAGGGTCCAGGTCTAAGCCAAATAAAGCAGTGGGCCGCAGCCACTCAATGGCAAAAGGGCCGGCACTGATGATATCGCCAGAGTAATGGAATAGTCCCGTAAGGTTAGGTAGTAGCAAACAGTAAGCCCATACAAAGAAGCCTCCAGCAAGACCGGCTGTCGCCCCACGCACATGGCCACGACGCCAATATAATCCTATTAATAGTGGTGGAGCAAACTGTGCTACCGCTACGAAGGCGGCTAAACCAATAGATACTAGGGTAGTACCTTGGTCAATCAATAAATAGTAACCATAGGCAAGTAACAAAATGGTGAAGATGGTGAGACGGCGTAAGTTAAGTAATAACCGCCCTAGCTCTCGGTTCTGAGAAACTTCTATGGCTCTTAAATGCAAGATAAACGGCATAATAATGTCGTTAGTGATCATGGTACTAATGGCCACTGTGGATATAGCTGCCATGCTCATAGCGGCTGATATGCCACCAATGTAAGCCAATATGGCGAGGGCTTCTTGGCCTTTAACTAAAGGCATCATCAAGGAGTATATGTCAGCATTAATACCGGTGCCTCCTAGGGCACGATGCCCAGCCCAGGCGATGGGTACCATAAATACGCAAAAGATGATCATATATAAGGGGAATAACCAGCGAGCCACACGCAAGTGGTCAGGGCTGGTGTTTTCTACTACCGTGACATGAAACTGCCTAGGCAGGCAGATGACCGCGGTGAAACCTAACAGTATCTCAACCAAAAAGCTGGTGCGCCACGGGGAAAAATCAGTCAGACCAGGGTGTTGAGCTAGAGCGATTTGGCCAAAGATGTCAATGAAGCCGTCGTTGAGCCAGTAGACAGCAAACAGGCCGATGGCCACAAAAGCGGTGAGCTTTAGCATTGACTCCAGAGCAATCGCCAACACCATGCCTGGGTTGTGGGCGGATGTATCCACTCGACGGGCGCCAAATAGCACAGAAAATACGCCAATCAGTAGAGCGATGATTAACACTGATATATTGGCTTGTCTGACTTGTGCGAAAGGGTTGTCGCTGAGTACGGCAAAGCTGAGATCAATGGCTTTAAGTTGCAAGGCGATATAAGGCAGCAAACCTAAGGTGGCCATGAGCGTAACCAATACAGCTAAGCGACGGCTTTTCCCGTATCGTGAAGAAATAAAGTCGGAGATAGTGCTGATGTTTTCGCGTTTAGCGATCGTCACTATTTTGTACAAAATCCGGTGGCCAAAAACAAAAAATAATATGGGACCGATGTAGGGGCCTAAATAATCCCAGCCGTTGGTAGCTGCACGACCAACAGATCCATAGAAGGTCCATGAAGTAAGAAATATACCCAATGACAGGCTGTAAATGATGGCTTGCACATGGGGCGATCGTGCCCGGTTTTGTTGCAGGTGGCGGTCACCTTGCCTCGCTACCACTAGCAGGATTATAAAATAAGCCAGTGAAATAAACAGAAGTGACCAACTGCCAACCATGATGCATTTTCCTTTAGTGTGTATGCCTGCAAGGGTTACATAAAGCCAGGATGATGTCATCTATAAAACACGTTAGACCAAAGTTGTACCCACATATATCTAATAGCCCACAGGCAGGCAGCCAAGTAATCTATAAACAAGAATAATATATCAATAGGTCTGCTAGGGTGGCTTGTCTGCCCTATGTTGCATTTGGAGCAAAACATGGCTGCTAGTGAAATAACCCAAACCTACCCGGGGCCTGGGCTAGATACCTTTCCCAAACTGCTGCTGCACAATGCGCGGATGTTCCCTAATAAGGATGCCATGCGCGAAAAAGAGTTTGGCATTTGGCAATCTTGGACCTGGGAACAGGTTGCTGATGAGATTGAACGTTTCTCTTTAGGCTTGCAGGTACGTGGTATTCAAAAAGGCGACAAGGTATTAATTATTGGTGCCAACCGCCCACGCATGTACTGGACAATGGTAGCGGCACAAGTATTGGGTGCCATCCCTGTGCCGACCTATAAAGATTCTGTAGCCGAAGAAATGCAATATGTTATAGAGCATTCCGAGGCTCGATTTGTTATTGCCGAAGATCAGGAGCAGGTTGATAAGGTTCTGGAAGTTAAAGACCGCTGCCCGATGGTTGAACTGGTCATCTATGATGATCCAAGAGGCATGAAAAATTATGACACTAGCGTTGCTGTGGACTTTGAGGTTGTGCAACAGCAGGGTGCTGACTTACAGGCAAAGCAATCTGACTTGTTCAAGCAGCTTTGCAGTCAAGGCAAGGGCGAAGACGTCTCTATTATTCTCTACACCTCGGGTACCACGGGTAAGCCAAAAGGTGTGGTGTTAACCTACGACAATGTATTGATTACGGCATACCAAGCAGCCTTGGTTGATGGCTTAACTGAAAACGATGAAATACTTTGTTACCTGCCCATTGCTTGGGTGGGTGATCATATTTTTGTAGCCCAGTCTTACTGTATGGGATTTTGTGTTAACTGCCCGGAAAGCGAAGAAACCGTCGCGGCGGATATGCGTGAAATTGGCCCTACTTATTACTTTGCTCCTCCCCGGGTATTTGAAGGGCTACTGACCAATGTTCAAATTCGTATGGAAGATGCGGCGCCGATCAAGCGCAAGATGTATTCCTACTTCATGGGTGTGGCTAAAAGAGTGGGTATTGATCTGCTTGAGGGCAAGTCGATTGGTCTTATCGATCGTCTTATGTATGCCATAGGCAACTTTGTTATATATGGCCCACTTAAAGATGCTTTGGGCCTGGGTCGTGTGCGTTTGGCGTGGACGGCTGGCGAAGCCATTGGTGGTGAAATTTTTGATTTCTATCGGTCATTAGGCATTAACATCAAACAGCTATATGGTCAGACTGAATCTTCTGTTTTTATTACAGCCCAACCTGACGGTGAAGTGTATCCAGAAACTGTGGGCCGCCCAAGCCCTGGTGTTGAGCTACATATTGCTGATGACGGTGAAGTTTTGTATCGCAGCCCTGGTGCTTTCCATAGTTATTATAAAAATCCACAATCTACCGCAGACACCAAAACCGCAGAGGGTTGGGTGCACACCGGTGACGCTGGCTTTATTAATGGGCAAGGCCATTTGCGCATTATTGACCGTGCCAAGGATGTGGGTAAGTTTAACGATGGCAAGATGTTCGCACCCAAGCATATTGAAAATAAGTTGAAGTTCTTCCCGCATATCCAAGAAGCCGTGACCTTTGGTGACGGAAAAGATCATTGTATGGCCTTTATCAATATTGATCTGGGCGCCGTGGGTAACTGGGCCGAACGTAATAACGTGGCTTACGCTTCCTATCAGGAATTGGCCGCTAATCCTAATGTTTATGAGATGGTGAAAAACAGTGTTGAGCAGGTAAACCAGTCGTTACTGGGTGATGAAATGCTGTCTCATTCTCAGATTTCACGGTTCCTTATTTTGCACAAGGAGCTGGATGCAGATGATGGTGAATTGACCCGTACCAAGAAGGTTCGTCGAGCACTGATTAACGATCGTTATGGGGCCCTGATTGAGGCCTTGTATAACGGCGCGGAGCAGTGTTTTATCGAGACTGAAATTGCCTTTGAAGATGGCCGTGTCAGCACGATTTCCGGTGACATCAAAATCGTTGATGTAAAAACCTTTTCCACTGCAGCGAAAGCCAGTTAAGCCTTGAGTGAGTTAACTATGTCTATACAGAATACGACAGCAGATCAGCAGGGCCAACCAGAAGTCTTGTTGGATCTGAAAAATATAAGCCTGTCCTTTGGTGGTGTAAAAGCGATTACCGATATTAGCTTTGACATCTATGAGGGCGAAGTGCGTGCCATTATCGGCCCTAATGGTGCCGGCAAAAGCTCCATGCTTAATGTTATTAACGGTTTCTATCACCCTCAAGAAGGGGAGATTTGGTTTGATGGTAAGCAGCGTACTGGTATGAAGCCTTACGAAATAGCTTATCAAGGCATTGCTCGTACATTCCAAAATATTGCTTTGTTTAAGGGCATGAGTGTGCTGGATAACCTGATGACTGGCCGCTTTACTCATATGAATAAAAATTTGTTTTGGCAAGCATTATGGAAAGGCCCAGCTGAACAAGAAGAAATTATTAACCGAGAATTTGTTGAGCACATTATTGATTTCTTGGAAATTCAAGCTATTCGTAAAACCCCAGTGGGCCGTTTGCCTTATGGATTACAAAAGCGGGTGGAACTGGGGCGAGCTCTGGCTGCCCAGCCCAAACTATTGTTGTTAGACGAACCTATGGCCGGTATGAACGTAGAAGAGAAAGAAGATATGTGTCGTTTTATCTTGGATGTGAATGACACCTTTGGCACCACTATCGCACTCATCGAACATGATATGGGTGTAGTAATGGATATCTCCGACCGTGTCGTGGTCTTGGACTACGGCCGTAAAATTGGTGATGGCGACCCCACTGCGGTTCGCAATGACCAAACCGTAATCGATGCCTATTTAGGCGTGAGCCATTAAGGAGTCCAAAAATGAGTGCTGATTTTCTCTATACCCTGGAAGTGATTTTAAACGGTCTGATGGCTGGGGTGATGTATTCGTTGGTTGCTTTGGGCTTCGTGCTGATTTTTAAAGCTTCCGGTATTTTTAATTATGCACAAGGTGTTATGGCCTTGTTTGCTGCTATGACTTTGGTGGGTATTCAAACGGGTCAAATTCCTTTTGCGCACTTAATCAATGCCATTTTTGGCACTGAGATGCACCACTTCGGTTGGCAAGTGCCAGCGTTCTTGGCGATCATCCTAACCGTTGGGGTCATGGTGTTGTTTGCCATGATCGTAGAAAAATACATCTTGCACCATTTGGTGAACCAAGAACCTATCATTCTGTTCATGGCGACCATCGGCTTAGCCTACTTTATGGAAGGCTTTGGCGACATCATGTGGGGCAGCGAAATCAAAACCATGGATGTCGGTATTCCTTCTGGTGGTTCCCTATGGCTAGAAGAGTACACCCTTGGTTGGGCCGCCGAAGGCGAGCGCTACTGGGGTATGTATATTGACAAGTTAGACATGGTAGCCACTTTGGTAGCCGTTATTCTGGTGGTGTCGTTAACCTTGTTTAGCCAGTACACCAAGACTGGCCGGGCCCTCCGGGCCGTAGCCGATGACCACCAGGCCGCGCTATCGGTAGGCATTTCTTTACGTGCAATCTGGGTGATTGTTTGGTCTATTGCCGGCTTTGTGGCCTTGGTAGCTGGCATTATGTGGGGTGCCAAATCAGGCGTCCAGTTCTCCCTCTCATTGATTGCCCTGAAGGCCTTGCCAGTATTGATGTTAGGTGGCTTTACCTCCATTCCAGGTGCCATTATTGGTGGTTTAATAATTGGTGTTGGTGAGAAATTATTCGAATTTGCTATCGGCCCCATGATAGGGGGGGCTACCGAAAACTGGTTTGCCTATGTGTTAGCACTTATGTTCCTGGTGTTCCGGCCCCAGGGTTTGTTTGGCGAAAAAATTATTGAGAGGGTGTAACCCATGTTTTACCGTGAATCGGGTGATTTCAAAAAAACCTATCGAGATGATAGTCAAACCTTCCCCATAAAGTTTGATCGTCGGCGCTATTATGTGGTTATGGCAATTGCCTTTTTGGTACTGCCGTGGTTTATAACTGATTATATTGCCAATGCCGTGATGATTCCCTTTTTGGTATGGGCTATTGCCGCATTGGGGCTGAATATTTTGGTGGGATATTGTGGCCAGTTATCACTGGGTACAGGTGGTTTTATGGCAGTGGGTGCCTACGCTACTTATAAGCTAATGACCTCTTTCCCCGGCATGGATATGTTTAGTGTTGTGCTGCTGTCAGGTTTTATTACTGCTTTTGTAGGTATGATCTTTGGCTTGCCCAGTCTGCGTATCAAGGGCTTTTATCTAGCAGTGGCTACCTTGGCGGCACAGTTCTTTTTGGTATGGTTGTTAAATAAAGTTCCTTGGTTTTATAACTATTCTGCTTCCGGCCAGATCACCGCACCTGAGAGATCCATGTTCGGCATCATCATTACTGGCCCTTATGCTTCACCCGTTACTGGTTATTTATTCTGCCTTATTTTGGCCATAGGCCTAGCCTGGGTGGCGCGTAATTTGACCCGAGGCCGTTTAGGTCGCAGTTGGATGGCTATTCGTGATATGGATATTGCCGCTGAAATTATTGGGGTTAATCCGCTCATGGCGAAATTGTCCGCCTTTGCCGTTTCCTCATTTTTTGTGGGTGTGGCCGGTTCTCTATTCTTCTCAGTCTATTTGGGAGCCGCTGAAGTAACCGAAGCCTTTAGTATCAATGTTTCTTTTGCTGTGCTGTTTATGGTCATTATCGGTGGTTTAGGATCTATCTTTGGCAGTTTTGTTGGCGCGGCTTTTATGGTGCTAATGCCGGTGTTATTAAAGAATATTCTGGTAGGTGGTTTGGGTTGGCCTACTGACCTTGCTGCTCATCTGGAATTTATTATTGTTGGTGCTCTGATCGTGATCTTCCTGATCGTGGAACCCCATGGTCTGGCCCAGATGGCTCGTGTACTAAAAGAAAAATTACGTTTGTGGCCTTTTCCCCATTAGTGGAAAAGGCAACCTATTTGTGCCGCAGGGCGCCAATAAATCTGCCTTTATGGCAAATAAAAATAAGTCAAACCCTAGGAGGATGACGACCATGAAAATAAAACAACTAGCAACTGTGGCACTTACCACACTAGCCGTGTCTGCCCCCGTGGCAGCCGACCTAGTGTTCCCATCCCTGAGTTATCGTACCGGGCCCTATGCCGCCGGTGGTGCACCTCTTGCAGATGGTTACGCTGACTATTTCACTTTGTTGAACCAGCGTGACGGTGGTATCGGTGGAGTGATGGCCTCGGTGCCTGAATGTGAGACCGGTTATAACACAGCCAAGGGTGTGGAGTGTTATGAATCCACCAAAGGTGATGGCGCATTAGTCTATATGCCTTTGTCCACTGGTATGACTTACCAGTTGATCCCCAAGGTGACAGCCGATGACATTCCATTGGTAACAACGGGTTACGGACGTACTTCTGCCGCCAATGGTAGGGTGTTCTCTCACGTATTTAACTTCCCGGCCAACTATTGGACTGGTGCTAGCCGCATTATCAATAGTATTATGGAAGAGGCCGGTGGCGATATATCTGGTAAGAATATCGCGCTGGTTTACCATAACTCCGGTTATGGTAAAGAGCCTATTCCTACGTTGAAGGCGCTGGCTGAAAAACATAACTTTAACCTGACCCTGATCCCGGTTGATCATCCAGGCCAAGAACAAAAGTCCCAGTGGTTACAAATTCGCCGCGAGCGTCCAGACAATATCATTATGTATGGTTGGGGTGTGATGAACCAAGTGGCCTTGCAGGAAGCGGCTAATATTCGTTACCCAATGGATCAGATGTATGGTATCTGGTGGTCTGTTACAGAAAACGACAAGTTAGAGGGTATGGGTTCCCATGGCTACAAAGGGGCTACATTCCACAACGTAGGTTCTAATTATCCAATTTTCAGCGATATTCAGAAGTATGTAACTGATGCTGGTCTGGCTGCGGGTGATGGCTCCAATGTCGGTTCTGTAATGTACAACCGTGGTTTGTATGCTGCCATGTTGGCTGCTGAAGCTGCGAAAACTGCACAGAACATGTTTGGTGTGAAAGATGTCACTTCAGGCCAAATGCGCGATGCTTTTGAAGTTCTGGATATGTCTGCAGAGGTGATGGCTGCTGCAGGTATGCCTAACTTTGGCCCGGCTTTCCAGGTTAGTTGCGCTAACCACGGTGGCCCAGGTCTGGCTGCTATCCAGCAGTGGGATGGCAACACCCAAGAATGGAAGCTGATCGGTGATTTTGAAGCACCCGATATGGAGGTGATTGCACCTCTTATCAAGGCTGACTCTGAAGCTTATGCCAAGGAAAACAACATCACACCACGTGATTGTTAATTAGCTGACTAAACAGGCTAGGGCTTAGCCCTAGCCTTGTTTATATAATAGCCGTTTTAGTTGCTTTTGGTGACTTCAAGACGGCTTTCATATAAGCAACCTTGTAGAAGTTTTATCGGTAATCTTAACCGTAATAGGTAATAAAAAATGTCCACAAATAATTCAATGCTATCGATTAACAATATCGAAGTCATTTATGATCACGTTATTCTGGTGCTCAAGGGTGTTTCTTTGGAAGTTCCTGAAAAAGGTATTGTGGCCCTGCTGGGTGCTAATGGTGCGGGCAAGTCCACTACCATTAAGGCGATCTCCAACTTGTTGGCGTCAGAACGAGGTGTTATTACTAAAGGCCATATTAACTTTCAGGGTACTGAAATTAATAACCTTGGTTCGTCCGAGTTGGTGAATATGGGGGTGGTTCAAGTGATGGAGGGGCGACATTGTTTTGAGCACCTTACTATTGAAGAAAACCTGTTGGTAGGTGCTTACACCCGCAAAGATGGTCGTCGCAGTGTTGCCGAAAGTCTGGACATGGTTTATGAGTACTTCCCCCGTTTGCGTGAGCGCCGAAAGAGTCAGGCTGGGTATACGTCTGGTGGTGAACAGCAAATGTGTGCCATTGGCCGCGCACTCATGTCTAACCCCCGTATGATCTTGTTGGATGAGCCTTCCATGGGTTTGGCTCCGCAATTAGTTGAAGAGATCTTCGAGATAGTTAAAAAGTTAAATCAGGAACAGGGTGTGACCTTCTTGTTAGCCGAGCAGAACACGGCCGTGGCGCTGCGTTATGCAACCTACGGTTACATCATGGAAAATGGCCGCGTGGTGATGGACGGCGATGCGGCCGATTTGCGTGAAAATGAGGATGTGAAGGAATTCTATCTGGGTGTAAGTGATGGTGAGAAAAAGAGCTTCAAGGACGTTAAGCAGTACCGTCGCCGTAAGCGCTGGCTGGCCTAAGCTATTGTATTTGCAGTGATAGGCTGATGACCAACTGTGTTGGTCAGTGGCGTACGCTGTTCAACTGTTCGATGTATGTGGTCATGGAATTCCACGAATATCCTGTTGAATAGCTGCTCCCTATGGCATCACTTGCCAATAATAGAACTGTCGTTTTTCCTGCGTTAGTATTCTACTTACATTTAGCTGGCGTATAACAAGAGTAAGACACATGACTGATTTTTTTGACGCATTAGAAACTCGCTCCCCACGACAACGTGAAGCAGAGCAGGTAGCGGAAGTAGCAGCCCAGGTGGCACATGCTAAGGCCAATTGCCCTGCTTGGGCCCATATTTTGGCTACAGTAAACCCAGCCGACATTACCGATGTTGGTGCTATTGCCAAACTGCCGGTGACGCGCAAGTCGGCGTTGATTGAGTTACAGAAAAGCAGCATGCCATTTGGGGGCATGGTGGACGGCTCTAAAGCGCACATGAATTATGTGTTTACATCACCGGGCCCTATTTATGAACCTGGCTTTGACGTGCCAGATGCTTGGCGTTTTGCACGTGCTTTGCATGCTGGTGGCTTGCGTAAGGGCGACTTGGTACAGAACTGTTTTTCCTACCACTTCACACCAGCTGGTTCGATGTTTGATAGCGCCGCTAAAGCAATGGGTTGTACGGTGATCGCAGCCGGCGTTGGTAATACGGAAATGCAAGCCCAGAGTTTTCACAACCTAAAGCCTTCGGCTTATATAGGGACGCCTAGCTTTCTAAAAATTATTTTGGAAAAAGCCGATGAATTGGGTTTGGATAGTAGCTCTGTGAAGCGAGCCGTGGTGGGTGGTGAACCCTTCCTGCCACCGTTGCAGGCCTTTTTCAAAGCCCGTGGTATGCAAGTGCTGCAAGGTTATGCTACGGCTGATTTGGGTAATGTTGCCTATGAGGTTCCTGGTTCCGAAGGCATGTTGCTAGATGAAGGTATTTATCTTGAGATTGTGCGTCCGGGTACGGGTGACCCTGTGGCACCAGGAGAAGTGGGTGAAATTGTGGTAACAACCTTTAACCCCCATTATCCGCTAATACGTTTTGCCACGGGTGATATGTCCGCCTTTATGGATGGTCAGAGCCCTTGTGGGCGCACTAGTCAACGTATTAAGGGTTGGATGGGCCGTGCGGACCAATCCACCAAGGTGCGTGGCATGTTTGTGCGCCCTGAGCAGGTAGCCGAGCTTGCCAATAAACATGATGAAATTGGCAAGATTCGCTTAACGGTGGATCAGGTAGACGGCAAGGATAGTATGCTGGTGGCCTGTGAAACAGACGTTCCTTCAGACGCTTTGTTGGCAGCGGTGACAGATAACGTGAGAAATGTGATACACCTGCGTGGTGATGTACAGCTAGTGGCGTCCGGTAGCCTTGCCAATGACGGTAAAGTTATTGATGATCAGCGCCAGTTCTAAACACTGAAATACAAGCCATGGCCCTTGCTGGCTATAGTTACGCCCTACCTACCTTGGCCATTGGCTAAGCTAAGTAGGGCGTTTTTGTATGCGTGATTTGGTCCTTATATCATCGTCTGCGGTTGTTGCTTGTTAGCGGCTTTCTTTCACGCCCGGTTTAACTTTTAGCTCTGTGACCAGATGGGGCAACAACAGTTAAATGCTATATAGGAAAAAAGCGCCACAAACTAGGCCATAAAGTAAACCAGTCAAACCTAGGTTGGTGCGGGCTAAGTGACTGCCTTTTATGCCGAACTGACCTTGAATTGTGAGCAATGTGCCTGATACTGGATTGATCGACATGCCAATGCCCCAGATAGCTAGATAGGTCATGGCCAAAAGGTTGGCCGGTGGGTTGAGGGTGCTTAACAGTGGATTGAGTATGGCCATAATGATAATGGCATGCACACCCAAGCGAGCAGCCACTAGGCTGAAAAATAATACGAGGCTAGCTTGGTTAGGGCCATAGTCTGCAAATGGCAGGCTTATAGGCATGACTTGTAAGAGCTGACCAAGTCCGGTGGCAAACACGCCAGCTGCTAAGAATATAGCCGAGGTTGAAGTGTGGTTGCCAAGTTGTTGTTGGCAATGCTGATAGGCCAGATGCCAGCGTCTTTCCAATAGCAAGATAAGATTCACTATGCATAAAGAGGCAATAACAATAATGATAGGGATCGGCCAGTGAGGCCATAGTTCATGAGCACCGATGACAATAAGGGCCAAAACGCTGGGCAGTACTAAACTACGCCCTTGCAGTGGGTAGCCAGTCAGGCCGGCTGCAGTGTGTCGGCTTTGCCAGTAAAGTAGGGCAATGCCTAGGGCGCTAATTGGCATACCCATGAGCATTACCGTGTACAGGTCCATGCCCGGTACCAGCGCCATGGTGTAGGCCATGGAAGCAAAAAATGGAGACCAAAGTGCGCACAAGCCAAAAGCAACGGACAAAGACCTTGCTAGAGGTAAGTCAATGGCACGGTAGGCCTTGAGCCGTTCGCCGACCATGATGACAGAGGAAATATTAATAATCGCACCAAACAGATGGGTGGCCAGCAGAGTGCTTAACAGGCCCCGTCGGCCTGTGGGCAGACGGCGTTGTTTGCTGGTGGCATTAGGGCTAGCCACCAAGCTTAAAAAACTCACAGCATACAACATGCTCAGCAATACCGTATTGCTCTGCACCAGTTTTAGCCAAGATATACTGGCGCCATATAACAGGCTGTAAAACATTCCGATTAGCCCAAGAAGTAGCAACCCTAAGGACTGGTTGCGGGCTCGTCTTGGCAGTACTGCCGACGCTGATAGTACCGTAAGCCAGATGATGGCTCCTGCTAGAACTAGGGTAGGGCTGTAGAGCGGGCTCACCGCAGCTAGCAAGGCCGCACATAGTAAGCTGTAACCACGCCAGGTGTTATTGAGCATGGCTGTTAGTTATAGGGGAGACAGGTTGTAGTGTTTAGGGCCGAGAATCTTGTCGAGTGTTTTCTTCTCTCTGACAATGAGTGCCTGCCAGGTGTCTTGCTGGTACATATGATTGAAATAACGGCGTAGATTTGGCCATCGGTTAGCATCAATGAGTTCGCCGCCATGCATAAAGGTGATCATTTGTGAAGTGATGGCAACGTCGGCCATAGTGAGCTGATCACCTACAAAATAGGTATTAGGTCCGAGTGCTTTTTCTATGTAGTCCAATACAGGCGGCACTTTGTTTTTAATGCAGTCCAACACCACCTCTTCTTGGGGGTGCTTGCCATTGATCATGCGCAATGTGCGCTGCCTAAAAACCGTATAGGTCAGTTGGGGGCATAACTCATAGTCGGCGTATTTTTCTAGCCAGCGCACCTGAGCGCGTTGCTTGGGATCTGTTGGCATCAGGCCAGCCAAGCCCGGGTGATCTTGCGTTTCAATAAGGTATTGGCAGATTACGCTGGAGTCAGGTTGTGTCCAGTCGTCTTCTTGCCAGACAGGAATTTTTCCTAAGGGGCTGATGTTGAGAAAGTCATCGCTATAAAAGCCGGGACTTTCGGGTTTTAATTTGTATTCAGCCGCCATGGCCTTAAGGACATACATCACCTTGCGTACAAAGGGTGAAAGAGGCGCGCCGTGTAAAATCCATTGCATTTTTATGCTCCTAAAAATAGCCGATAACCAGCATAATAACAGGAAAGTGAGGCTCTTCATTGTAGATAAATTACCAAATGCTTAGCAAATAGAATAAATAATTAAGTTGTTGAATTAAACCTGATTTTTTTAACCAAAAGTGTTGACAGTATGGTGCCAAATCCTTAATATGCGCACTCCAGTTTGGTGAGGCCTTGGGTCTTATTAAACACGAACAGCGTCCCGTTCGTCTAGTGGTCTAGGACACCGCCCTTTCACGGCGGTAACAGGGGTTCGAACCCCCTACGGGATGCCACGCGGAATTAGCTCAGTTGGTAGAGCGGGACCTTGCCAAGGTTCAGGTCGTCGGTTCGAACCCGATATTCCGCTCCAAATTATAGAAAACCAGCCTCTTGTAAGAGTGGCTGGTTTTTTTTTGCCTGATGTTGCAAATCGCACTTCGAAATACCAAGAAATTACGTGTTCAATCAGCCATTCTCGAGCTCGGACTTAGGTGGTTTGAGAAGGGTTTGTAGCACCGAATTAGGTGCCATAAGGACTGGGCTTAATAAAGGCCAACAGTTTTCCTATTTATTTTGTTATTCACATAAAATCTAGTTGACAGAATTCAGTAAAATCAATAATATGCGCACCACTTCTTTGCAGAGTGAAGAAATAGTGTCCCGTTCGTCTAGTGGTCTAGGACACCGCCCTTTCACGGCGGTAACAGGGGTTCGAACCCCCTACGGGATGCCAACACTCTTTTCTGCAAATTAGGCCTTATCAAACGCGCTAGCGGGTGGTAGAATAGGCGCCCTCTTAAGTCACTCGTTGATTTAAAAGACGGACATATCAGCCGCCGCATAGTGCTGAAATAAAGCGGAATTAGCTCAGTTGGTAGAGCGGGACCTTGCCAAGGTTCAGGTCGTCGGTTCGAACCCGATATTCCGCTCCAATTTATTGCTATGGCAATATTAGGCTGAGTGGCAGAGTGGTCATGCAGCGGACTGCAACTCCGTGTACGCCGGTTCGATTCCGACCTCAGCCTCCATTTTTTCTGGATACTCTCTCGTTATATCTTATGCCACAGTTACTGTGCGTTTTCCTGTGCTTAAAATTGTTCCGTCATTGGCAGGGCATGGCCCCGCGGCAATGACGGTATAACTAGGTGCTAAGCTTGGTTAGCCAAAAATTCTTCATAGGTGCCAAGGAAGCCATTGGCCTTGTGGTCACGTATATCTACCACGCGGGTAGCCAGAGAAGACACAAACTCACGGTCGTGGCTGACGAAGATGAGGGTGCCGTCGTAGGCTTTGAGGGCCTTGTTTAGCGCTTCAATGGATTCCATATCCAAGTGGTTGGTAGGTTCATCCATGATGAGTACGTTGGTTTCCTGCATCATTACCTTACCGAACAACAGGCGGTTCTTTTCACCGCCGGAGCACACGGACACTTTCTTCTTGTAGTCATCGGCGGTGAATAGCAGACGACCTAGCATAGAGCGTACTATCAAGTCGTCGTGCTTGGCTGTGCGCCACTGGGACATCCAATCAAATAAGGTAAGGTCGCAAGCAAAATCAGCGTTACTATCTTGTGGGCAATAGCCGGCTACGGCATTTTCGGACCACTTGATAACCCCTTCGTTAGGGCTTAGTTCATCTAAAAGACAGCGCAAAAAAGTGGTTTTACCAGCACCGTTTTCTCCGATTACAGCCAGCTTGGCGCCGGCTTCTAGAATCATGTTGCCGTCTTTGAACAAGGTCTCGCCGTCAAAGCCGTGACCCAAGTGTTCTAAGGTCAAAGCTTGTCTATGTAGCTTCTTGTGGGCTTTGAAGTTGATAAATGGTGATAGTCGGCTTGAGGCAACTATCTCATTCAGTTCAATTTTTTCCAAACGTTTGGCGCGGGATGTGGCCTGTTTGGCCTTGGAGGCGTTGGCTGAGAAGCGGGCAACAAACTGTTGTAATTCTTCTTTCTCGGCGCTCATCTTGGCATTTTCCGAGTGCAGTTGTTCTTGCACTAGGTTGGCAGCAAGCGTGTAGGCTTCATAGTTGCCTGGGTAGATGCGCAATTCGCCATAATCAATGTCGGCCATATGGGTGCACACCGAGTTCAAGAAGTAACGATCGTGTGAAATGATAATCATGGTACTACGACGTTGATTAAGCATTTCCGTAAGCCAGTTGATGGTGGCGATGTCGAGGTTGTTGGTAGGTTCATCCAATAACAATATATCTGGATCGGCAAACAGAGCTTGTGCCAATAGTACACGTAGCTTTTTACCCGGTGCTACCTGTTGCATGGAGCCAAAGTGCAGTTCTTCCTCGATACCAGCATGGGTCAGAATTTCACCAGCGCGGGCTTCGGCACTGTAGCCGTCCATTTCGGCAAACTCTACCTCTAGCTCGGCGACCTGCATGCCTTCTTCTTCGCTCATGTCAGGCAGGCTGTAGATGCGATCACGCTCTTGCTTTACGCGCCACAGGTTAGTATCGCCCATGATAACCGTGTCAATAACACTAAATTCTTCAAAAGCAAACTGGTCCTGGCTAAGGGTGCCGACCGTATCGCCTGGGCTAAAGGACACGTTTCCCGAGGTGGCCTTAAGATCACCACTAAGGATCTTCATAAAGGTGGATTTGCCACAACCGTTGGCGCCAATTAAGCCGTAGCGGTTGCCGTGGCCAAATTTGGCAGAGATGTTTTCAAATAGTGGCTTGGAGCCAAATTGCATGGTGATGTTAGCTGTGGTGATCACGAGGTAGTTCCAGTTCATTGGAGGGCACATTTTAAGGGCGCATATTTTATCAGCTTTGTGGGCTTGCGTCCTGTTAATAGCAGGCTTATTTGAAGGTGGGTGTATGCAAACATAAAAAAACCCACCTCGGTTCACAAGTGGCCGGCTCAAGGTAGTTGTATGCACAACAGACTTGATTCTTAATGGGCTTTGCGGCGATCTGGTAAGCTGTGCTTGTTAGCCTTTCTTTACGTGCTCTCATTGGGGCAATAGTGGCAGTGAATTTACAGCAAGTGTGTATACTGGCTGGGCGCTGGCCCGCGGTATCAGAATTGACTATATCAATCCGGATTGCCCATACCAAAATGCTTATATAGAGCGTTTTAACCGAACGTATC
>JAAERS010000442.1 GCA_024230095.1 Gammaproteobacteria bacterium
CACTGGATTTAATGACCCAGGCGCTTTGGTTCGTACAATGCCGCCCGGACGTACATTAAGTGCATCATCCATATTGACCTGGCCTTCTACTGCCTCATAGCGACTGTTATTGACAATATTGCTATTGTCTAACCACTGTCGCAACGTGAATGACTTGTTAAGCACAAGCTCTTTTAACTTATCGTATAAGCTAAGGCCTGACCATCTGTTAGGCACTATAAAGGCTGTACCTGTTGCAAACGGGATAAACTCAACTGGCTCTTCAAGCAATATGGTCTGTACTGACTCACTATCCACTGCTACCAGGTAGCGCATCTGCGTTGCTTTGCCATTGCCTGTTAGGTCTATCTTAACGTAGCAGTCGATAACTTCTATTTTGTCCTGATCTTCAGTTGGTGAGTCTGCAAAGTCTGTTATCTCACCAACCTGCTTGGCTATCAGGTCTGACTGCCAGGCTCCAGTGCCTGCAGTGCCTAGATTCTCTAGCTTTTCAGGCTCAATGCCCATGCCTATCAAATCAGAACGTGTAAGTTGGCCTTTACGCTCACCGCAAAAGCTCACGCCCTGGATGTCCTGCGCATTGTGGTTACTGTCAACCAGGAAACGTGCTGTCTCAACCGCCTCAATCTCAAAGGTACGGCCATTCTCACCCTCTTCAACCCATACTTTAATGATGCCATTCTTGAACAATAAGGCAGACTTCAGCGCTGTGTACATTTCCACCCAGCCACTGTTGTTTTGCATGAACATCTGGTTACAGGCCAGTGTTTCTGCGTCTGCCTGATCTTCGTCTCCAATGCCCATTGGCGTAAATTCAACAATACACTCAGAGCTAAAGGCGGGCATGATCTGTGCCAGCACGGCTTCCACGCTGTCAGCCAGGTCTGTAGCCATTGCTGAACTAAACCCATCCTTAGATGGTAGTACCTGGTCTGGATACTGCATCAGGTACATCTGCCAGGCTTTTGTACGATTCTCCACCAGGTCCGTTTCATCAAAGCTAACGGCGTTATTTATCCAGGTCTGTAATACAGACTGTAGCTCATCTTCGGTATAGGGTGCTTGTGTTGTGGTGCTCATCTAATGCCTGCCTCGTTATACTGTAATGGTTCGGACCATTGGTTGCCTGTGCTGTGCTCCATTAGTGCAAAGTAGCGTACAGCATCAGCGTAATGGCTCTCCCATGTATGCGCTGGTGTTTTATTGAACACCTGATTCTCATCGTTCCATGTGCTTCTATACGTCTTTAGTGCTTCAACTAGCTTAAAGCACTTGTCCTTGTCGAACCAAACACGCGGCAATAGACCACGTGTAGCGTTAATGCCATCCTGCACGTGCGCCATCTTGGCTATGGTTGGATTGATACCCAATGATCGCAACACCTCAACACGGCTCTTGCCTGTGCCCAACTCACGCACCTTTGCATCATGCGGTAATATGTGGTCACTGTAAAGGTAAGGCCGGTCTGATAGTTCATGTACAATATCTGCCAGGCCTGTGTTCTGAAATTCCAGGCAGTCTATAGCCCTTAATTCGCCTGAGCCTAACTTCTGCCATACCACAATAACTGTTGAATCTGCCATACCCAGGTCCCAACTGGTAATGCACTGCAGGTCTGGATCATGCGGTACTGCAGTAATGCGGCCATCGTTTACAGCTGCCGTCATTTGAGCGCCATAATAACTGCCCTTTACAGCCGCGTTCCAGTCGCACAACATCTCCTGTGAAAATTCTGCCTCGCTCATATCCAGCTTAAGGCGCTCTAGCTCTTCAGCATCTACAGCATCCGTATCATTCACGGTGAGCAATTGGCTGTACCAATGGGCCTTAGCATCAGCATCACGGTAAAATTCATAAAACTGGTTAGCCATGCCGAACACAGTGCCTATCATCAGCGCCTTACCATGCCTGTCAGACAGTGCCGGGTTGATCACCTCAGTCCAGGCACGCGGTGCAAACTGTGCCATTTCATCACAGACAGTCGCATCTAAGTATATGCCTCTTAAAGCATCCGGCTCCGCTGCACCCAGTAAGCGTATCTGTGCTCCCCCTGGATAGTCTGCCCTGAGCTCTGATTCATTGAATGTAGCGCCTGGTATCTCCCGGCTATAGTCCTTAAGGTATTGCCAGGCAACGTTCTTAGCCTGCTTATACTGTGGTGCCAGGTATGCACCGCGTGGATTATCAAGCTCGCAGCTAAGCACGTGCTTTAATAGCCATTTGATGCTATAGACAGTCTTGCCAGCGCGTCTGTGCCACACCAGTATGTTGAAGCGCTTCTGGTTATCCCATGCTACCTGCTGGTGTGGTCTGTGCTCAGGCCCAAGCGTGTGACTCATTTGTTAAAATCAAACGTTTTGATCTCATTGCCCCCACTAGTCACATCTGTAGCCTTTTGATCTGGCACAGTTTTAGCGAGCAATATCCTGGCAGCATTTATCTGGTTAGCACTCATGCTGTGACCGCCATCATCTTCAAGAACAAAGCGATTGAGCTTGTTGATAATCTTAGTGGATTGTATTGCAGACCTGCTGGTGTCTGCCTGTCTAGCTGTCAGTTTAGCGGCCATTTTAGCATTATAACA
>JAAERS010000443.1 GCA_024230095.1 Gammaproteobacteria bacterium
CCCACATTGTTTACAACTGGCAAATTCACCTTGCCTCTTTACGTAGCTTTGCCAGTCCAACACCTGTACTTCATTCACCGCAACTTGTCCTAAGGCTTCCCTCGCTTGATTGAGTTTCTGTCTGCATTTCCCATGATATAGACCCACCATTTGGTAGTGGGGCTTTTTCGGCAGTGCCATATGCGACAAAAGCCGTTGCATAAATTGCGCATGAGTCAGTTGTAGGTATTCCGTTTTTTTCGTTTGATGGGACTTATAGCGAATTTTAATATGCGCATCCCCCAGATGAAGTAGTTGACTATTTTTTATCGCACCACCACGAATATAACGTGCTAGATATTTAGCTACCCCATTGCCATGCTCATAAGGCTTTGCACAATACACAACCCAATCTTGACGCCCTAATTTATTACATAAATTGATTAGCCTCTGCTCACGTTCATTCGTCGGTATCACCAGCTCACCAGCCATTAACGCTTTTTTGACCCCTGCGAGGTATTTCCCACGAAAAATCATCATCATGACTTTCGCCGGTAAAAAACTTTTCCGGTTGGGGATTGCCCATTTGCCCGTGCTATCTAAACCACCATGGCTGATCACACAATGAATATGAGGATGAAAAATTTGGTTTCTAGCCCACGTATGCAGCGCCAAAATAACACCTGGAGTCGCGGCTAAATACCGAGGATCACGACTGAGTTGTTGTAGCGTTTCTCTCACCGAGGTAAACAGCAGTTGTTGGCAGAATGCACGATTAAACCGCCAAATATCATGTAAATCATGCGGTAAGGTGAAAACCCAATGGTGATGTTTGCTCAGAAGTAGCAGCGCTTCAACGCGTTGTTGCCACTGCTCTGATTTAAGTGCGCTACATTGCGGGCAACTACGGTGTCGGCAGCTGTTGTACCACACCCCATTTAAATGCCCATCTTCACAGTAAACGCTATGCCCACCTAAGGCTTCGGTGCGACAACGCATCAATTGCTCTGCAGCTTTAATTTGATAAAGCGGCAGAGCATGATTTTTTTGGTAAGAGGTAAAGCTTGCTTTTAAGAAGCTTTGGACTGTTGCCTCGTTCATAAGATAACAG
>JAAERS010000444.1 GCA_024230095.1 Gammaproteobacteria bacterium
ATTGTAGGTTAGGGGTGTGTGGGTGACGATCCCACGTTACCGGCGATTTGTTACGCTGTTAGGTCAATCCCCACTAAAGGACTAGAGTCTACACTCTGCAACAAAAAGTAGTGTCCGGCTTCTTCCAACAGAACACCCCGTATTGTATTGTTGAGGACTTACTATCCAACCTGCCGTTAAGCATAAGCCGACCTGTTGGTTTGCCTCGTATGTGGTGCGTATCTTGAATAGCTCGCCAGCTATGGCCGCGACTTGGGCGGTGCTTTCGGGTCAAGCCCTTGAAACTACCAAATTGTAAAAGATCAAAAAGTCAAGCTGACCGGCTGAGATTGGCCGTCATTAAGTCGCCTCGCAGACTCACTTAACATGCCCCCATTATACCATAAGTATCGGCATTTGTCAAGGGGGATCTTGATCAAAATTAGAAAAAACAACCAAATTGTAAAAGATCAGTGTCAAGACTTCCAAGAGCGGGCTGCCAGTCGGCAAGCTGCTGTCCTCTCTGCTTCACTCCCCCATTATAATATATATCGTCTATTTGTCAAGCC
>JAAERS010000445.1 GCA_024230095.1 Gammaproteobacteria bacterium
CTGCCTGATGACTCGTGAGGGTTCGTCTGGAGCTGATGAAGATCAGGTCTTATTGGACTATCTTGGTCAGTTGCTTGACGAGCCAGGCGATCTTGAGTGTTCAGAACCAAAGCCTGGCAGTCAAGGCGCAGAGATTGCGGCTGTAGAAGAGCCAATGAACTATCCAGTAGCGGGGATTTGTGGCTGCTTGGGCGACCAAACCATCTTGTTACCGGTTGCGCAGATAGTGGGCATGCAAGCGTTGGCCGGGCCATTAGTGGCGGCTGAGGGGGTGCTGGGCCTAGCTTGTTGGAAGGTCAACGCCCATGCCGATCTAATTTTAGTAGACCCTAGCTCTGATTTGAAAATAAAGGCACCGAATTATGCAGATAGTCGCTGGCGTGGCCATATGCTGAAACTCAAGGACCAAAATATTGGGCTCTTGGTGAATACCATTTCTGGCCCCGCAAGTGTGGAAGAAAAGCAGGTGGCCAAGGTGTTGCGGATGGCTACTGTGGCTACTTGCTTAGTTCTCAAATAGTCGCTTTATGGCTTTAATCCATGATTTGGATTTGTTTTATATCCAAATTGTCTTATGTAACAAGCTGTGCTGGCCAAATTTAAAGGTTATAATGGCGCCAGTGTCTAGCTAGTTAACTGCGGAAGCCTTTTTCATCATGCCCTCAACCATGCCCGATATTCTTTTACAGGCTCTAAATTTAGCTTGTGAACGCGATGAGCGTATGCTGTTTAAAGGCTTGAATTTAACGGTTAAAGCGGGTGAGATTTGGCATATAAAAGGCCCTAATGGGGCAGGAAAAACCAGCTTGTTGCGCCAAATAGCGGGTTTGTTACCCATTTTTCAGGGCAACGTGTCTTTTCCCCTTGATCAAAGTATTCTCTACATCGGTCACAAATCGGCCATCAAAGATCAGTTAAGTGCTAATGAAAATCTGGCTTGGCTGACAGCACTGGGTGTTCCTAGTGATGAAAATCAGCGTTATAGGGCACTGGAAAAGGTTGGCTTGCGCGGTTACGAAGAAACCATGGCTGCACAGCTATCGGCGGGGCAGAGGCGGCGTGTGGCGTTGGCGCGTTTACACTTAAATGCGGCACCCTTATGGTTACTTGATGAGCCCTTAACCGCCATGGATAAGCAGGGCATAGCTGATGAGCAAGCCTGGTTTGCCGATCATCTTAAGCAAGGTGGCGCTATTGTGTTGACGAGCCATCAGGATCTTGACATTCCAGGGGTTCAGATACTGGATTTACATGCTGCCATGGAGACTGCCTCATGTTAGGCTTTATGTATTCAGTCATACGTCGTGACCTGTTATTGGTCATGCGCCATCCGGCGGAAATGGTCAATCCATTGGTATTCTTTGTATTGGTCATTGCCTTGTTTCCCATGGGTGTGAGCCCTGAAGCTAGTCTGTTAAGCCAAACTGCAGCTGGTGTTGTTTGGGTGGC
>JAAERS010000446.1 GCA_024230095.1 Gammaproteobacteria bacterium
GACATGGATACAGAGAAGGTGCTGTTGAAACTAACTTCACCGCTGGATGCTGTTGCGTCAGACGTTCCAAGGCGTGTCTTGAACACCAAACTTGTTGGGGCGTTACCAACATCTGGTTCGTTGGTCGTTAGCTGATGATTGATTGGAAGCCCTGGGTTGGTCTACCTCATGCCTTTGGTGAACACCCGAAGCACGGTCGGGGTGCTGATTGTGTGGTCATGGTCTGGGCGATATTGGATTCAGTTGGTGTTTATCACCCACCGTTTGATTACAAGTGGATGGAATTAGCAACTGCAGGTAAATGGGAAGAATTGCAGGCGCTATGGAATGAAGCAACGGAGGTATTGCCAGAAATGGAAGAGCATGCAGTCTGCATGTTTAAAAATGGCGCAAGCGGTCTTGGCGTCGGTATCGTAGTAGAGAATGGGGTTTTAGTTGTCCATCACAAGCGTGGCGTGTGCTGGTTACCACCACGAGCCATGCGAGAATCTCAGTATCGTCGATTTGTGAAATGAGCAGCTTACTTCCATCTGATAAGTATCTTGCCTCGATGCTGGGGCTAACTGATGAGGAGTATTCCTGGTTTAAGGCTGAGGTGCGAAAGCGCAGCGCAGAAGCTCCTGAACCTGCTGTTATTGCAGGGGTACTTGAAACAGCCGCAATTATTGCAATCGCCAATTTAGTAATTGGCGTTGGCCTAACTGTTGTTTCGACGCTGCTAAGACCAAAGCCATCATTTGACCAAAACGAACCAGGCAGACCGCCCGAATTAAGGGCGACAAGTAGCGGCGGCCAAACAACAACACAGAACCAACGTTTTGCACCAAGATACGGCTTCAATTCAACGCAAGAGATTTCAACTTTAGGATCAATTATTCCGCTTGTTTATACAAATAAAGAAACGATTGCATCTATTGTCTATGGCGGCGTTCGAGTTAATACGCAACTGCTCTGGTCGCAAATTTATAGCCTGGGTGGATCGCAGATGCTACGGGCGATCTTTCTGGTCGGTGAGGGACCAATAGCCGCTATTGAGCCCAGCAATTTTGCGTCTGGTGGCAATACTTTAACTAGCTATGACTTTGGCAATACAACTGCCAACCAGATTGGTTCGAGGATGGCAGTATACGCAAGATATGCAAATGGTCTTACAACTCGTATTGCACCAGGAGATCACGTTTACGGGCGAAGTGCAAGCGAAGACGTAGGAAATAGCAGCAACTTAGCCGGTTCAGAAGTGTTTGGCGTTCGTGTCAGAAATGATATAACTCAGCATTTTTGCGCGACTCAGAAGCCAGCTAACCAAACAACATTTGGTGTGTACGCTTTTTGCGGCAATGATTTTGGGATGCGTCCTAACCCGAAGTTTGAGCCGCAGGTACGGGCACAGCTGCTACCTGAAGGCGACGAGGGAAAGACTGAAGTTAAATGCGTATTAGACGA
>JAAERS010000447.1 GCA_024230095.1 Gammaproteobacteria bacterium
ACACATTTGAATAAGGTGTTGCAAGAAAATGCCCATGAACTGTTGGGCCACGATGAAGCTCAACAGTTACTGGATCAATTGGCACAAACGGCGCCAAAACTGGTGGAGTCGGTGATACCTAATCAGCTATCCGTTGGTGTGGTTGCCAAGGTATTGCAGAATCTATTGACCGAGGGTGTGGCCGTGCGAGACATCCGTTCGATTGTCGAAATCTTGGCAGATCAAGGTGGCCGTAGTCAGGATCCTGACGTTCTTACGGCTGCCGTGCGACCGGCTTTAGGCCGTATGATAATGCAGCAGCTTACTCCCGTAGGAGAGGATCTGAATGTGATGACCTTAGACGCTGGATTGGAACAACAATTGCATACTGTACTACAGCAGAGCAAAGAACATGGTTTAGCCATTGAACCGAATCTAGCGGAACAACTGCTAGCTAACTTGCAAAGTACCAGCGAAAAGCTGGTTGAACAAGGCATTCAGCCGGTGTTGGTTGTATCTCCAGGTGTTCGGCCTTGGTTGGCGAAGATGGTAAAACATCGAGTGCCTGGTCTGGTTGTACTTGGGTACAACGAAATACCTGACGAACAAGGTGTGCAGGTGGTGTCAACCATTGAACAACAAGCCGCCATGCTTGAAGAATAAATAGTGCAGTACAGAGAATACAGGTAATAGATTATGAAAATGAAACGTGTACTGGCTAAGGATATCCGTAGTGCCCTGGCAGTGATTAAAGAAAGCCTAGGTAAAAACGCCGTCATTCTATCTACCAATAAAGTGGGCAAAGAAGTTGAAGTGGTTGCGGCCCTTGACTATGAAGAACCACCTACTCGAGCACCAGGTCAATCAGATTTCGCCAACCGCTTGGCGGCCAACTTGGATAAGCTGAAAGTCAATCGTAACAATACCAAGCCTCATATTACAGCTAAAGCCTATGTGCCACGTGAGGAACCAAAAGAACGTCGCTTTATTGCTAGTCAACCCAAGGCAGAGAAAGCCACTCAGACAGGCGCGCCAGCTGCACAGATGCAGCGTATGGAAAACGAACTGGGTTTGCTGCGTTTGTTGCTAGAGCAGCAAATGAGCGAAACTAGTCAGCGCTCAGAAGTTTTTACTAGTGCTGCTGCACTTAAGGTAGTGCAACGGCTGCAGCGCATGGGCTTAGAGCAAACACTCATTGATCA
>JAAERS010000448.1 GCA_024230095.1 Gammaproteobacteria bacterium
CTGCCTCTAATCGGCTTCAGGTATGTTCACACTCTATTGACGTACATCAAACAGTTAAACAGTAGACGTTGACGCAAACCACTATCCCATACACAATTCTACGTAATAATCATTATCATTAACATTCCTATTAATATAAGGTCCCTGCCCACCATGTCTAGGTCTTTGCTATGCACCCGTTTTCCTCTGAAACTAGTGCAGATCCTTTTAGCAGTCAGTCTTTGTTTTGTTTTTGCCAATGGCGCTAACGCCTCTACCCACTGGGCTAACCTGGCTGAATCGATCGTTGTATCAGTACAGGCTGCCCAAAATGCCCACCAAAAAGGCGACACCCAAGGTGCGAAGCGCGCTGTCGTTGAGGCCTATTTCGGTATCTTCGAAGGCGCTAAAATGGAAGCCGCAATGCGCATAACACGGGGGGCAAAGTACACATATAAGGTAGAGAGGCTGTTTGGAAAGTTACGGAAACTGGTCGCTAGCGATGCCTCAAAAGACGAAATATCTGATCTGGCGACAAGCCTCATTGAGGTGATTCGTCAAGATGCCCTACTACTCGACGCTGCAGAGATTCCACCTGAAGTATTCAAGGTAAATCAGTAATGCCGTGTTTACGCCGATTTCTCTACCCATTCATCTTGGCACTAAGCTTTGTATTTTGTACTGACGCTGTAGCGGCTAAACAAGTGTCATTCCAGATCATTGTCAATAAAATTGTCACTCAAGGAAGTGACACCATTGACCACTATTTACCAAAAAACGGATTAGCCACAGCCGACTTTATATCCGACCTGTATTTCGATGTATTTGAAGCCAGTGGTATGGAAATAGCGATTGGACTAACCGACCCACAACACAAATCTGAACTGGAGTCCCTGTTTAGTAAGGTCATCGGGTTGGCGGCAAACGGGCAACCAAAACCACAAGTGGACCGCGCTTGGCAAGAGTTAACACAAGCACTGCAGGCCACGGCGAAGGCCCAGTCTGACCAACATAGGGGCGGCTTTTGGCCACTCTTTATACAAGCCTTTATTATTTTACTGCGCGAAGGTTTTGAGGCAATGCTGGTTATCACCGCCCTGACCACCTACCTTTGTCGCCAAGGTGCACCGCACAAAGTGGGCGTTATATATCAAGGGGTGGGGTGGGCTTTAGCCGCTAGTATATTAACAGCAATTTTATTAAACCAAGTTATATCTCTAGCTGGAGAAAGGCAAGAGGCGCTAGAAGGCATCACTATGCTGGTAGCCGCACTGGTGCTGTTTTATGTCAGTACGTGGTTACTCGCTAAAGTTGAACCCAGCCGATGGAAAGCCTGGATCGACGGCCAAGTGACCACGGCACTTTCGAAAGGCAGCTTATTCACTTTGGGATTTGCCGCTTTCCTCGCGGTTTACCGTGAAGGCGCTGAAACCGTGTTGTTTTATCAGGCGCTAATCGCCAGCTCAGATGAACCGTTTTGGGTTGCCGCTTTAGGGTTTGGGGCAGCTTCACTAGCCCTAGTCGGTTTGTTTTGGATCATGCGTCGACTCTCCTATCAGGTGCCTTTAACCATATTCTTTAGCGTCACGGCAGCCCTACTCTACTACTTGGCAATTTCATTCGCGGGTACTGGCGTGCTGGAATTGCAGGAAGCCAAATGGGTTAGTATCACACCCTTAAGTGGTGTGCCCCGTATCACTTGGTTAGGCCTCTATCCAACTATGGAGTCTCTCGCTGCCCAATGCCTTCTACTGCTACCTATCCCGTTTGTCATTTGGCGATGGAAGCAAAGCCAAAATACGTTGCACAAAGCCAAGACACTAGCATGAATTCAAACCCAAAATTGATTCCATTACTTCACGTAAATGGCACCGCAAGGCCGGGCATCTGGCCGGGTGTGGCGGCCTATTCTGAAAACTTGC
>JAAERS010000449.1 GCA_024230095.1 Gammaproteobacteria bacterium
ATCAGTTTGCGGAACATAATGTTCTCATGTTGTCATTAGTGAATTTTCCACCTTAGCAATGTTGTCCTATGGCGGTGCTAAAACGTACTCAACTGGTCATTTATCATACATAAAGTCCCACTTTGCCTGCATTTTCGCCTGCCTTTAGAATAAAATTCTGACGCGTACGAAGCTCCATATTATTATTAAAAAAACCTGCCCGGAAACTAGTCTGGAGCAACGTTTTCAAGGGTTATTATAATAACTCATATGAAGGTGTTCTTGACGGGGCTAGGCACTGCCAATCAGATTGACAGGGATTTTGATATAAGCAATGCCATTGTCATCAGCTGGTGGCATGTGGCCAGCTCGCATATTAACTTGCACAGACGGTAGTAACAAGCGTGGAACGTCTAGTTGTGCATCTCTGTGGCAACGCAGGTCAATATATTCGTCTTTGCTCTTGCCTGCCAAGTGAATATTATTCGCCTTAGATTCTCCAACCGTGCTTTCCCATTGCAACTCGCGGCCACCAGGCATGTAGTCATGACACATGTACAAGCGGGTGTCATCTGGCAGGCTTAGAATACGTTGCAGGGAATTGTAGAGAGTCTCTGCGTCGCCTCCAGGGAAGTCACAACGAGCGGTTCCATAGTCTGGCATGAACAAGGTATCACCCACAAAGCAGGAGTTGCCTACCACAAAGGTCATACAAGCAGGCGTGTGGCCAGGGGTATGCATGGACAAACAGGGTAGGTTGCCGATGTTAATGGTTTCGTTGTCATCTAATAGTTGATCAAACTGGCTACCGTCCATTTTGAACTCACTGCCGGCATTAAATAGCTCACCAAATACGCCTTGCACTACCGTGATATTGCTCCCAATAGCAATTTTTCCGCCTAACTGTTCTTTTAGGTAGGGGGCGGCTGAAAGGTGGTCAGCATGAACATGGGTTTCTAGGTGCCACTGCACTGTTAAGCCCTGTGCTTTAACAGCCGCAATAACCTTGTCTGCGGATGTTGTAAGGGTGCGGCCAGAGTTCGGTGCATAGTCCAGTACGGAGTCAATAATGGCACACTGTTTACTTTCTGGATCGGCTACAATATAGGTAATGGTATAGGTATCAGGGTCAAAAAATGGCGTAACTTGTGGGTTGCTCATGGGGCCTCCGAAATCGGGCATGACTCAAGTGTTAGAATCATTATATGAGCTTAAATTAGGAAAATCAAATATAAGTATAAGTATATTCCTATTTAGAATATAGGATGAGCTACTATTTTAGATTCAATATAACTGGTTGCCTACCTAGCGAGGGTTAGGCTTTTGTTGGACAACAACATTAACACTAGGTTAGTGAATACTATGCTATTAGTTCAAGGGCTTGCTCGAACTATGTCAAGGTTAATAAACCCCCTTAATGGTATTCTGTTGGCGCCCCTTCCACTTGTTCGCAAGGCTATCAGTGGCGTTAGCAAAGGTGGTAACGTCGGTACCCACGGCGACAAATGTAGCGCCTATTTGCAAGTATTTTTCCACCAGTTCTGGAATAGCCATAAGAACACCGGCCGGCATGCCCGCTGTGACAATTTTGCGTAAGCCATCTTGTACAGCCTGCTGTACTTCAGGGTGGGTTGGATTGCCCAAATGGCCCATATCGGCGGCCATGTCAGATGGGCCAATAAACACGCCATCAATGCCATCAACAGCAAGGATGTCGTCCAAGTTGGCTAGGCCCTTCTGGGATTCAATTTGCACCAGCAAGCACACTTCGTCATCGGCTGTGTGCAAATAATCACTTGTGCGGTTGTGGTTGGAGGCGCGAGCAAGGGCCGCGCCAACGCCACGTATGCCTTTGGGCGGGTAGTTTACGGCGCGCACCAGTTCACGGGCTTGGGAGGCTGAATCCACCATGGGCACAAGGATGGTTTGGCAACCGATATCCAATATTTGTTTTATGACCCAGCTTTCACCAATAACAGGGCGAATCACAGTGCTAGCACTAACACCTTGCAGGGCATGCATTTGTGCTAACAAACTCGTGAGGTCATTAGGGCCATGCTCGCCGTCAATGAGCAGCCAATCAAAACCGGCACCGCCGGCTATTTCAGCGGCATTAGCGCTGCCCATCCCTAGCCAAAAGCCAATTTGAGTTTCACCAGCCTTGAGGCGTTGCTTAAATGTATTTGTTGGAGCGGGCATAGCATTTCCTTTTAATATTTAGGGAGTAGCCCCGAGTATGTTCACATTATCAACTATTCAAAGTGTAAGTCTACAGAACCAAAATGACCAAAGTCGGCATGGAAATGATCACCTGACTGGGTTTCAATAGGTGCGATAAAGGAACCGGATAAAACAATTTCGCCAGCGCGAATGGTATCATTGTAGTCGGCTAAACGTTCCGCTAGCCAAACAATACCCATGGCCGGATTATTCAATACTGCAGCCCCTAGGCCGGTAGCTTCAATATCGCCATTGACGCTGACAATGGCACCCAACCAGCGCATATCAACACTCCGAGGGTCTATTTTGGAGTCTCCCAAAACAATGCCTGCGTTAGCCGCGTTGTCAGAAATGGTATCCATAATATTACGCATGACGCCTGTAATAGGGCATTTACGAAAAATACGGGTATCCAGAATTTCTAAAGAAGGCGCTATGTAGTCAGTGGCATCCAGAACATCATCAACAGTTAAATTGTCACCCGCCAGATCGCGTTTCATGATAAAGGCGATTTCGGCTTCGACGCGAGGTTGAATAAAACGCCCTTTGTTAATGGTAGAACCGTTAGCAAACAGCATATCGTCAAATAAAATACCACTGTCAGGTGTGGATATATTCAACGCTTGTTGCATTACCTTGGAGGTGAGGCCAATTTTGTGGCCAATCAATTTTCGGCCACGAGCCAGCTTCTCCGCCACCCAACCATATTGGATGGCATAGGCGTCCTGCATGGTCATGTCAGGGTAGGTTACTGACATGAGTTGAGTTTGCTGGAGGCTGGTCTCGGCCTTATCTAACTGTTTGGCGGCGGCTTCAATCTGTTCTGCACTAAGCATAGTTAAACCTCGTCAGTAATACTGTTGCGCAAGCAACCAATGCCTTGTGCTTCTACCTCTACCACATCACCGGGTTTCAAATAGACAGGTGGGTCTAAGCGTGCACCGGAACCAGTTGGGGTGCCGGTTACGATGATGTCACCTGGTTGCAGGGTAGTAAAAGTCGATATGTAATTGATCAGGTAACGGAATGGAAAAAGCATACGGCTAGTGCGGTCGTCTTGGCGTAACTCGCCATTTACTTTCGTCGTCAAGCGAATATCCGCAATTTGGCTTTCGTCCTGGTAGGCCACCATCCAAGGGCCAATTGATCCCGTAGAATCAAAATTTTTACCTTGGGTGACATTGAATTTGGCATGGCGAACCCAGTCGCGCAAGGTGCCCTCATTGCATAGTGTTACACCGGCAATGTGATCCAGTGCGTCGGCCTCGGCAATGTGGCGACCCCCCTTGCCTATAACAAGAGTTACTTCGCCTTCATAGTCCAATTGGCTCGATGCTTTAGGGCGGATCAGTGGCGTATCATGACCGGTGAAAGAGCGGGCAAAACGAATAAACATGGAGGGGAAGGGAGGGGCGGCTTGACCATCTTTGTATTCTTCGTTACGGGCTGGGTAATTGACACCAATACAAATTAGCTTTTCGCCGTTGGCAACGGGTATCTGGTAGGTAAAGTTGCCAGTTGTAAAGTCGTCATCTTGCCCCTCGACACTGGTCGCTGCATGCTTTAGCTTGTCAGCGATGATTACGTCTTTAAGAGTTGGGTATTGTGCTCCCATACGATTGCTTAGGGAGATAAAGCCCGTATCGGTAACGATACCGTAGTGTTCTTTGCCGTCGGCATTTACAGTAGCAAATTTAGGGTAACTCATTATAGCTGTCCTTCTTATTTTTACATTCATGCAAGCAGGGCTTTGCGGTACGTTCCCTGCTGATTACTTGTCCAGTTTTGGAGGTGTATGGCCTGCCATAGCAAAGCTAATATTTTTAGTTTCCATATAAAATTCAAACGACCAGTCGCCGCCATCACGGCCAATACCAGAGGCTTTCACCCCACCAAAGGGGGCGGGGAGGTGGCGTGAGTTTTCGGAGTTAACCCAAACCATGCCCGCTTCTAGTTGGTCAGCAATCTTCCAGCAACGTTCAACGTTCTGGCTCCATAAGTAGCCAGCAAGTCCGTACTCTACATCGTTGGCGATAGCGACAGCATCTTCATCGTCCTTGAATGGAATGGCAGTTAGTACCGGGCCAAAGATTTCTTCTTGGGCAATGCGCATCTTGTTGTGAGCTTGGGTAAATAGGGTCGGTTGCACGAAACAGCCGTTAAGATTAGCCACTTTTTTGCCACCTGCTGCGATACTTGCACCCTCTGCTTTGGCGGTCTCAAAGTAAGACAATACCTTGGCCTCGTGTTCGGGGTGCACCAAGGGACCAATGACGGTTTCAGGATCAAGGGGATGGCCAACTTTGATGTTGTTAGCACGGTCGGCAACCATGGTGCAGAAGTGTTCGTATATACTTTCTTCCACTAGCAGTCGAGAAGAAGAAGTACAGCGTTCACCATTTAAGGAGTAGATCATAAAGACTGCCGCATCGGCGGCTTTTTCAAGGTCGGCATCAGCAAACACCAATATAGGGTTCTTACCACCCAGTTCAAAGTGCGCGCGCTTGAGGGTATCGGCACCTTGCTTTTGGATCAAGGACCCCGTACTACTTTCACCTACAAAAGCTATAGCTTTGATTAATGGGTGTTCAGTTAAACGTTTACCAGCATCCTCACCCATACCGTTAACCAGGTTCCATACACCTTTTGGCAGGCCGGCTTCATTGGCGATCTGTGCCAGCAAATTGGCAGTTAATGGCGAGAACTCTGCTGGTTTATGCACGATGGAACAGCCAGCGGCGAGGGCCGGGGCGATTTTCCATGTAGACAACATAAAGGGTGTGTTCCACGGGGTAATAACGCCCACCGGGCCAATGGGGTAGCGCTTAGTGATGTTGACTTGGCCTGCCAAGTAGAGAGACTGACCGTCTTGGGCTTCCACCGCTTTGTCAGCAAAGAAACGAAAGTTTTCAGCACCACGCAGGGCGGCTTTGGCCATAAATTTCAACGATTGTCCGGTATCGATACACTCTAGCAGGGCAATTTCGCGAGCTCGAGCAACGATGCCATCAGCGATGGCGTGCAGAATTTTTTGCCGTTGCTTGCCATCCATAGCTGACCAGACTTTGAAACCACGTGCCGCTGCTGCTGCTGCCAAGTCGATATCTTGTTCTTTACCACGGGCCACTTTGGCTAGAAATTTCAGATCAACAGGAGAATCCGTGTCAAACCAAGTGCCGTCAAGGGCGGGTTTTTGCTCGCCGTCGATGTAATTCATGACGCCGTGCTCAAATTGTTTTAAAAATCCAGCCGCATCAGCCTTATTCTGTTCGAAAGTACTCATGGTGTTTTCCCTAATTATTGGACATTGCGAATGCGCGGATGAATAGCGTTCGTCTTCCAGCTCAGTGGTGAGTTAATTTCACGTACTTCGATGGATAAGGCAAAGTGGGGTTCAGCTAGTTGCGGCGCCAAGAATTCAACCATTGCATTATTGATGGCTTGGCCTAATCGTTTCTTATCATCGTCACTGCGGCCCAAGCCAATACGAATAGCAACATCAATGAAGCTGTTGGCTGGCATTAGGTCAGCGATGGCATAGTGTTCAGCCCGAAGGGCGCGAACGCGCACAGCACCTAGTTCAAACAAACCTGTTTCCAAGCCAGTGTGGTGCACTAGTTGGCACAATTTGGTCATGTCTACCTGGTTTTCTAAATTGGCAGAATATTCCATTGTCACGTGGGGCATGGGAAACTCCTCAATATCCGTTTATAATAATAGTTAACATATTAACTAATTAGGTATTGTCTTGCAAACAAATTTTCTACCTATACTGGCTATACAAAAGACAGGCATAGATCAACTGGCAATGCATACTAGTTGTTATTGAAATATCGTAGGCATTGGGCATGCCAAGGTTTGCTTTAGTCATTTCCAGCATGGTATAGCCGATTACTGGCCATCTGGTCTGGACCTCGAAGGTCCAGATTGTTAACATGATAAACACATTGGTGGAATAGCCATTAATGGTTAAAAATCAGCATGCGTTCATAATATGCCGATTTTTATTTCGTTCATTATTAGAAAAGTAGCCCCATGCAGCCCAAAAAAACGGACCGTGCTTTACCCCTTGCGCTCCTGCGAGCCCGTGAAACAGTGATGTACCCTATTCGTAGTTTACTCAAGGAGCATGATATTACTGATCAGCAATGGCGCGTGCTGCGGGTGTTGCATGAAAGCGGTAGTATGGATGCTAAAGAGCTAGCTAAGAGTGCTTGTGTGTTAGCCCCTAGTCTGACGCGAATTATTAAGAACTTGGAAGAAAAGGGCTTTCTTACCCGTTGTGCTGATGGCAAAGATGGGCGTCGAGTGGTGTTGGAAATTTTACCTCAAGGTAAATTTTTAATTGAGTCAGTGACGCCAGAAGTACAGGTAGTGTACGAGCAATTTGAAGCTAGGTATGGGAAAGAAAGGTTGAGCGAGCTATTGGATTTGTTGCATGACGTGGTGGAACAACTGGATTCACGTTAAAAGCCATTTAAGCGCGAGTAGGCGGGCATTTGCGTACGCAAAAACGCCGCCTTATATTGTCTCAGTTGTTGGTTTGCCTAAAGCTGTTCCGCCTTGGCATAACCACCCCGGTAAAACACCAGGCCTTGTTTGTCAGATGAATCCATAGCCACTATTTGTCCCACGATAATCTCATGATCGCCACCGTCATAGGTAGCCCAGGTTTTGCACTGAAAACGAGTTGCAGCGCCGGCGAGCATCGGCACGTCGCCAATGCCTAATTCGGTTTGCACGCCATTAAATTTATCTTCGCCACTACGGGAGAATTTGTTGGATAAATCCACTTGATCCGTGGTCAGGACATTTACAACGAATTCTTTAGCATTAATGAAAGCATCAGCACTATAGGCTGTTTTGGTGATGCTCCACAAGATAAGAGGTGGATCCATGGATACAGAGTTAAAACTACTGGCTGTGGCACCGTTTGGTAGACCCTTGGCATCTAGACAAGTTACTATCGTTACACCTGTGGCAAAGGTAGATAACGCGTTACGTAGCTCTCTGGTGTCAATTGCGTTACTCAATGAGCTCTCCTTATAAATATTCAATGTTGTCATGTTGTTAACATGTTAATTAGTATGCAGGTATAATGCCTTAAGACTAGTCTTATGACAAGTTCCATGTTGGCTTAACTTAATTCACACAAACGTACCCAATAGTGCAGCACAGGTTGTTATTATTTTATCAGGAGTGTATTTGAGTATAGTTGAACGACAAAATTCGGATACTCAGTACTGTCTAAAATACTTTAAATTCAAAATATGTCAGTCAATTATAGGTATAAGAAAAGCGTAGAAGGAATCCTAGCAGACCTGCTGTTTTTATGCTCTATGTTTTGTTCCTATTTTGACTATTTAGGTAGCATCGTAGTTGAGTACGACCTTATTCGAAAGTGGGTAGCTCTGGCAACTTAGTACATAACCATCTTTTACTTCATAGTCCTCTAGGGCGTGATTGACATCCATTTCAACTTCGCCTTCTACAACTTTGCACTTGCAGGTGGAGCAAACTCCAGCTTTGCAAGCCCAGGGTAGGTCGGCACCGGCTTCAAGGCCTGCTTCTAGCATGTTGGTCGTGTTTTTGGCCATTTCAAAGTTACGGGTGTAGCCGTCAGCTGTGATGCTTACTGTTACCATTTCGGCTTCGCTCGGTTCCACGTCAGCCAAACGGTGGGACTTGCCTGCGTTCACCGTGCCAAATAGTTCCGTGTGTATTTGTTTGGTACTTAATCCAGCATTTAAGAGTGCTTTGTGAGCTTGTTTGGTCATCTCTTCTGGACCACAAATAAAACACTCGGTTAAACGTGCTGGGTGCACCCACTTGTCCAGTAGCCCCGTAATTTTGCCGTTATCGATACGTCCGTTGAACAGGTCAATATCTTGTTGTTCACGGCTCATTATATAGATCACATTAAGGCGACTCATGTATTGATTTTTAAGGTCTTCGAGTTGTTCGCGAAAAATGACCGAACTGGTGGCACGGTTACCGTATATCAGCGTCACTTTGGAATGGGTCTCTTGTTCCAACATGCTGGTCAAAATTGACATGATGGGCGTAATGCCAGAACCAGCTGCGATCAACAGGTATTCACCATTATGGTCAGGGCTTAGCTGACAGGTGAATTGGCCTTGAGGAGGCATGCTGTCGATGGTGTCCCCAGCTTGTAGTTGGGTGTTGGCCCAGGTAGAAAACAAGCCGCCCGGTACCTGCTTAATAGCTATGCGCAGTTTTTGGCTACCTAAACTTTCGCACACGGAGTAGGAGCGACGTGCTTCTTCGCCATTAATATTAGTGCGTAACGTGAGATATTGGCCATGCTGATAAGCAAAAGTGTCAGCAAGCTCAGCTGGCAGGTCAAAAGCCACAGTTACCGTATCACGGGTTTCTGCTTTGATTTCAGCTACGGTTAGGGAATGAAATTGGCTCATAATTATATCGTCTTAAAGTAATCGAAAGGTTCTAGGCAAGACTGGCAAGTGTAAAGCGCTTTGCAGGCCGTGGAACCGAATTGGTTTTGTTGTTTAACTTGCGCCGAACCACAATTAGGGCAAGAGAGTGTGTCAAGATCATGCAAGGGAGGAACGATGTTGCTGGCCAGCATAGCCTGTCGGCCTTTAGTGCTAATCCAGGTGCTGCTCCAGGCAGGTGCTAACACAGTTTTGATTTTAGCGTCGATGCCCGCACGAGTTAGGGCCTGTTCAATTTCGCTAGCGATGAAGTCAGTCGCAGGACAACCTGAGTAGGTGGGTGTGATATCTACTTGCCATGAATCATTATTAAGGCGCACATCGCGGACGATGCCCAGGTCAACCACGCTTATCACGGGAATTTCTGGGTCCGGTACTAAATCTAGCAGTTGCCAGACTTCATCGACACTAGGAGTACAGCCATGATAATCAAATTCACGTCCACGATCAGTGCCAATCAAACTAACAGGGTTAAACAGGTCAATGTGCTTCATGAGTCGTCCTGTCTTTTACCATGTGGCGCCAGGATGGGCGCGGTACAGACTCTGCATTTCGGCCAACATAATGCCCAGGCTTTCCGTGTGTAAGCCCTGTTTGCCGCCCATCTGGTTGTAACTTTCAGGTGGCGTTTTTAAGGTGGCTTCGATAAGTGTCTGTGCTACTAGGTCGTGCCATTGCTTAGCAATAATGGTTTGGTCAGCAGCAATACCCTGAGCCATCAATTCCATCTCCAGTTGGTCCTGGTCAAACATTTCAGCAACATAGGGCCAGATATTGTTGATGGCAGTTTGCATGCGTTCATGGCTAAGTTGGGTGCCATCACCCAAGCGAAGAACCCAGTTACGAGAGCGCTGTTCGTGGTAGCGCACTTCCAGAACTGACTTGGCGGCAATGGCGGCAATAGTTTCATCATGGCTGTGGCAAAGTTCCTCTAGGGTTAGGCGATGCCATACGTCAAACAGATAGTGGCGTGCCATGGTGTCAGCAAAATGGCCATTATCTTGTTCGCAAATAAGCAGGTTTAGGTAACTGCGTTCGTCGCGCAACATGGCGATTGCGTCGCAATCTTGAAGGCGTTGGTCTCGATCTACGGCATAATTAAGCCAATTTCGGGCTTGGCCAAACAGGTCTAGGCTGGTGTTCATCAATGCCGTTTCCTCTTCTAGTACGGGGGCATTGGCACACCATTCGCATAGTCGTTGACCTAATATCAGACCGTTGTCAGCCATGCGCAATATATAGGTATTGAGGGCATCGTGGTCATTGTTTATTGATGTTAATAATTGTGTCATTACATCTTGTCCACTTCAGCAGGTAACTTATAAAAAGAAGGGTGGCGGTATATTTTTTCTACAGGTGAGCTAAATAAGGCGTCCTTTTGTTCTGGCGCGCTGGCGCTAATGGCATTGGATGGCACCACCCAAATGCTGGTCCCTTCATTGCGGCGAGTATATAACTCGCGCGCATTTTCAAGAGCGCTGGTGGCATCAACGGCGTGCACACTGCCAACGTGTTTGTGGCTTAGACCATGACGGCTACGAATAAATACTTCAAATAGAGGCCAATCAGCTGTGCTCATTAACTTGCTTCCTTTTTAGTGGCCGCTCCGGCCTGTTGTTTGGTGGCGTAGGCTTGGGCGGCGTCGCGTACCCATGTGCCGTTCTCATGGGCTTTCACTTTCTTTTCTAGGCGTTGTTTATTGCATGGTCCGTTGCCTTTAATAACGTTAAAGAACTCAGACCAATCTATTTCGCCAAAATCATAATGGCCCGTTTCTGGGTTCCATTGAAGGTCCGGGTCAGGCGCTGTGCAGCCAAGTACTTCAAGTTGGGGCACGGTTTGGTCAATAAACATTTGCCGCAACTCATCATTGGATTTGCGTTTTATTTTCCAAGCCAGAGATTGGGCCGAATTGGTCGATGCGTCGTCGTTAGGGCCAAACATCATCAGGCTTGGCCACCAAAAGCGATTGATGGCATCTTGGACCATGTCTTTTTGAGCTGGAGTGCCTTTTTGCATCATAGTCAGCAATATTTCGTAGCCTTGGCGTTGGTGGAAGCTCTCTTCTTTGCAAATACGGATCATGGCGCGGGAATAAGGCCCATAAGAGGTGCGTTGCAACACTACCTGATTGACGATTGCGGCCCCATCTACCAGCCAGCCAACTGCGCCCATATCTGCCCAATTGAGGGTGGGGTAGTTGAAGATGCTAGAATACTTGGCTTTACCCGTGTGGAGCTGGTCTAGCAATTGATCTCGGCCAACTCCCAAAGTTTCAGCGGCGCTGTATAAGTATTGACCATGACCGCACTCGTCTTGAATCTTAGCGGCAAGTTGTAGTTTGCGCTTGATAGTGGGAGCACGAGTAAGCCAGTTCCCTTCGGGTTGCATGCCGATGATTTCAGAGTGTGCATGCTGAGAAATCTGACGTACCAAGGTTTTACGGTATGCGTCAGGCATCCAGTCCTGTGGTTCAATTTTACTTTCGTTGTCGATACGGGCCATGAACGCCTGTTCATCGGCGCTCATTTCGGATCGATGTTTTAGTGATTTGACGCCGGTATCTACCATTTGTGCGTACATAGGACACTCCTGATTAAATCATGTATTAAATGATACAATAATAACTACATTAGTCAACTAAAATGTATCACATTAGATCAATAAAACCCCAAAAGTGAGAGGTTTTTCTGTCTGGAGATGGCCTGTCGTTGCTCTAGGACCGCATAGGTATATGTTTCAGTATTAGATTATGAAATATTGCGCAGGTCGCGCACACGCACCGCTTTGCCCTCAGAACGGGCGACTTGACCTGGGTCAGTAATATTAATGGCACAACTCACCCCGATGTGGGTTTTGATCTTATGGGACAGTTCCTTGCCTATGGCTAAACGTTCAGTCTGGTCAATGTGTCCAAGGCCTTGTGTTAATTCCACATTCAACGTTAAGGAGTCCATGTTGCCATGGCGTGTAATGTCAATTTGATAGTGAGGGGCTAGTTGGGGCATCAGTAAGGCCAGTTCTTCAATCTGTGATGGAAATACGTTCACCCCGCGGATTATCATCATGTCATCGCTGCGACCGGTGATTTTATCAATGCGGCGCATGGGGCGCGCGGTACCTGGCAGTAGCCGAGTTAGGTCACGGGTACGGTAACGGATGACCGGCATAGCTTGTTTGGTGAGACTGGTAAAGACTAATTCACCATATTCCCCGTCTGGTAGGGCTTCGCCGGTTTTAGGGTCGATAATTTCAGGGTAAAAATGGTCTTCCCAAATGGTCGGGCCGTCCTTACTTTCCAAGCACTCTTGGCCAACACCGGGTCCCATTACTTCAGACAAGCCATAAATATCCAGGGCATCAATGCCCATACGTTCTTCTATGGCGGTGCGCATGGTATTGGTCCATGGTTCGGCACCAAAGATGCCACAGCGCAGAGATAGTTGGTGTGGGTCAATACCTTGTTGCTCCATTTCGTCAGCTAGGTTCAACATGTAGGAAGGGGTTACCATGATGATGTCTGGGTCAAAATCTTTCAGCAACTGCACCTGTTTGGCCGTTTGGCCACCAGACATGGGGATCACTGTACAGCCAAGTTTTTCCGCTCCAAAGTGAGCACCGAGCCCGCCTGTAAATAGGCCGTAACCATAGGCGATATGCACCATATCCTCTGGTCCTCCACCTGCGGCGCGAATGGAGCGTGCGACAACAGTAGCCCAAACATCTATGTCTTTGGCTGTATAGCCCACGACTGTGGGTTTGCCAGTGGTGCCACTGGATGCGTGTACTCGTATGATGTCTTTGCGCGGTACGGCAAACATGTTGAAGGGGTAGTTGTCCCGTAAGTCCTTTTTCACAGTGAATGGGAATCTGGTCAGGTCACTGAGGTGTTTCAGGTCGTCAGGGTGCACGCCTGCTTGATCAAATGATTGCTGGTAATGGGGCACATTGTCATAAGCATGTCGCAAGCTCCAACGCATGCGCTCTAGTTGAAGGCTTTGCAGTTCATCTATGCTAGCGGACTCGATGGCATCTAAAGGGGCTTTACTCATGGGTGTTGTCTCATGGTTGCGTTAAACTTTTTCAATAACAATGGCTAAACCTTGACCGACACCAACACACATGGTGCACAGTGCGTAGCGCTTGCCGTGGCGTTCTAACTGGTTAACTGCCGTGGTTACTAGGCGAGCACCACTCATGCCTAGAGGATGGCCAAGCGCAATGGCGCCACCTTGTGGATTGACTCTTGGATCGTCATCAGCGATGCCAAGGCTACGAGTTATAGCTAGGCCTTGGGCGGCAAATGCTTCGTTGAGTTCGATAAGATCGATTTGCGTCAGGTTGAGCCCCGCCTTGGTGAGCACCTTGTTGATGGCATCAATAGGGCCAATACCCATCACACGCGGTTCTACACCGGCACTAGCCATGGCTAGTATACGAGCACGAGGTTTTAGACCATGTTGCTGCACAGCCTGTTCGCTAGCGAGCAATAGGGCGCAAGCACCATCATTGACACTGGACGCATTGCCGGCGGTAACACTGCCCTCGGCCCGAAAAGGCGTGGGCAACTTGGCTAGGCCTTCAAGGGTCGATTCTCGTGGTTGTTCGTCATGTTCTACAAGCAAATCACTTTGTTTACGGCGGGCTATGCTCACTGGGCAAATTTCCCTAGCAAATAGGTCCGCGGCCTGAGATTGCGCTGCCCGCTGCTGGCTCCGCAGGGCAAAGGCGTCTTGATCAGCACGACTTATTTGATAATCTTGAGCCACGTTTTCGGCCGTTTCTGGCATGCTGTCGGTGCCAAACTTTTGGTGCATCTTCGGGTTAATGAAGCGCCAACCAATAGTCGTATCAAAAATTTCTGCTTGACGCGAGAAGGCCGCTTCAGCCTTGGGCATGACCATAGGGGCACGCGACATTGATTCCACCCCTCCAGCAATGGCCAAATCGATATCACCGGACTTGATTGCGCGTGCCGCTGTGCCTATCGCATCCATCCCTGATGCACACAAACGGTTGAGGGTGCAGCCACCGACATTGACGGGTAGACCGGCCAGTAATCCAGCCATACGGGCAACGTTACGATTGTCTTCACCAGCCTGGTTGGCACTCCCGTAAAAGACATCTTCTACTTGGGTCCAGTCTAAGTTGGGATTACGATCCATTAGGGCTTTGATGGGTATGGCGGCCAAGTCATCAGTACGAACGCTGGAAAGTGCACCACCATAACGGCCGATGGGGGTACGAATAGCATCACAAATATAAGCATCGTTCATGTTCATTCCTTTAAATTGGATAGGTCTAGCAATTGTTCACCTACTTGGTGAGCGCGGCCTCTGAATTGGGCAACTGATTGGCCGTCTTGATTACTTATTTCAACGTCATACAAACCCGTTCTGGTGCCTCGGTTAATACGTTTGCCTACGGCTGTAAGTGTGTCACCAGCGAATCCAGGTCGCAGATAATCGATGCTGCAACCTGAGGCGACCGTAGGCCGATTGTCACTGTTGCAAGCATAGGCAAAGCAGGAATCAGCCATAGCAAAAATGAAACCACCATGGCAAGTTTTATGGCCGTTAAGCATGTGATTTTGTACCTGCATTGTTAGGCGGCAATAGCCAGCATCTATGTCGAGTACTTGTAACCCTAAATGCTGGCTGGCGGCATCATCTTGCCATTGGCTTTGATAGCAGGCTTGGGCTATACGTTTACTGTCAGATTGTTGGCTAGTTGTCATAAAAATTTCTCTGTTCCAAAGTATGCTTGGTTATCCACGGATTTTGTGCATAGCGAGATGCACAGATATGGTGGGCTAGATTGGCCAACGTGCTATGCACCCATTGTGGGCTTAATTGATCGGCCCAGATAAATGGGCCCTGTGGGTAGTTAACGCCGTAACACATAGCCTTGTCGGCATCTTCTAGGCTACAGACCTGCTGGCTAACCGCATCAGCCGCCACATTAACTAACATGGCCACAGTGCGGGCGACGGGCAAGCCAGCTTGGTTTGGCATCTCGATCAAGAAAATACCAGCTGCTGCAAAACTTCCGCTTAAGGCTTGGAATTGCTGGTCCGTACATGCCCGATTGCGCTGACAGGCTATAGCGGTGCAGTGAGCCAGATCTAAGGCAATATCAAATGCCACGCTTGCACTGGCGGCCTCATCAATGGGTGCTCCCTCGTGCAGTAGGAGTTGTACATCATTAAAGCGACTGCTAGTGCCTGTTGTGGCAGCGACCCCGGCGGTGCTTAGACGTTGCCATAGTGGTTCTAAAAAGTCACCTTCAGCAATCATCAGGGTACCCGTTGTACTCGCTGTAGCAGTATTTTCTAGGTGGGGTAAATCCACACTATAGTCATAATATCCACGGCCAGTTTTGCGTCCCAAATGGCCTTTTTCAAGTAAGGCCTTTTGTATTGGTGATACTTCAA
>JAAERS010000450.1 GCA_024230095.1 Gammaproteobacteria bacterium
ATCGTTTGAACTATTCCAAAACTTACTATTGGCCATCAAACAGGATGTCGTGCGCATTTTGTCTCATGTGCAGGTACGCTCACCAGAAGAAATTGAAGCTGAAGAACGTGCCCGCCGGGAAGCCGCGCAAAAGGCCATGGAATTCCAACATGCCCAAGCTCAGGCAGCAGCGCAAATGGCCCAAAAAGCATCGTCTAGCGAGGCAGAAATAGTTAAGGCTAGTAGCAAAATTGGCCGTAATGAACCATGTCCGTGTGGTTCTGGCAAAAAATACAAACAGTGCCATGGTAAGTTGAATTAAACGAGCTTTAACCCGTGTAATGATGAGCCAGCCTAAGGCATGACTCGCATATTGAGGAAGTACCATGGCCGTAGGCGCTGCAAATCCTGTTGCTTATCACCCTGTACCGGGTTTTCAATTGGGCACTGCCAGTGCGGGTATCAAAACCGCCGGCCGTAAAGATTTGGTAATTATGCAAGCACAGGCTGGTAGCACCATGGCAGGGGTGTTTACGGCCAATGCCTTTTGTGCCGCTCCGGTGCACGTTTGTCGCCAGCACTTGGCTACCGACGAGCCTTTGGTGTTGGTTGTGAACACAGGTAATGCCAATGCCGGTACCGGTGAGCAGGGTATGTTGGATGCCAAGACGACCTGCGCCGCAGTAGCTGATTTGGCGGGTGTCCCAACCACACAAGTATTACCATTTTCTACGGGAGTCATCGGCGAAACCCTACCCATAGAACGCTTGCTAGATGCACTGCCACAAGCCTACGGCAACTTGTCAGCCTGTGGCTGGCAGAATGCTGCTGAGGGCATTCTAACTACAGATACTCGTACCAAGGGCGCTAGTGTAAAGGTGAAGTTGTCCTCTGAGGAGATCACCATCTCAGGTATCGCCAAAGGTTCGGGTATGATCCGGCCTAATATGGCTACTATGCTGGCCTATGTGGCAACAGATATTAGGCTTTCACCTGTGCTAACCCAGCAGTTGGTTAGTGAAACGTCTGAATTAAGCTTCAACCGCATTACTGTCGATGGTGACATGTCCACTAATGACTCATGCATACTGGTGGCTACCGGTGCTAGTGGTGTCGATCTGGTGGCTGGTAGTCACGATTACGCCCTCTTTAGGGACGCATTGATCGCATTGATGCAACAGTTGGCCCAAGCTATCGTGCGAGATGGCGAAGGAGCTACGAAGTTTATTTCCGTGGCGGTAACAGGTGGGGCTAATCGCCAAGAATGTTTAGATGTGGCCTACGCCATCGCGCACTCGCCCTTAGTTAAAACAGCGATCTTTGCATCTGACCCTAACTGGGGGCGCATTTTGGCCGCTGTTGGTTATGCTGGTGTGCCGGATTTGGATGTGGATACACTGACTATTCATTTGGGTAACGTGCTGCTGGTTGCCAATGGGGGTCGAGCGCCCTGTTACGAGGAAGAAGCCGGCCAGAGCGTCATGGATGAAAAAGAAATTGGTATTAATGTAGATCTCAAGCGTGGTACTTGTTCAGAAACTATATGGACCACGGATTTATCCTATGATTATGTCCGCATTAATGCAGATTACCGAAGTTAAGCAGAGTTAACCAATGGCGCGTATCGAAGTAGTTGCGGGCATCATTGTTGACCAGCAAAGTCGTATATTGTTGGCACAACGTGCTAGTCATCAGCACCAAGGTGGTAAGTGGGAATTTCCTGGCGGTAAGATAGAAGCTGGTGAAGATGCCCAGCAGGCTCTAGCTAGAGAACTGCATGAAGAGCTGGATATTGTCGTTGAGCCGCAATACTGCCAGCTATTTAGCCAGGTGAGTTTTGATTATCCGGATAAGCAAGTCAGTTTAGGCTTTTATATTATTAAACAGTTCACCGGTATACCTAAGGGTGTTGAGGGGCAACCTTTGGCGTGGGTCACCAAACAACACTGCCAAGCTTATACTTTGCCACAAGCCAATCAGCCGGTGCTAGATAAGTTGTTGACAGACTGGCCCATGGGGCTTAATTAAACCGACGCTTCGTCATTGTTTTCTAAACTGCTGGTCATAGCTTCACTCATTTCCTCGGCCACCTGTGGCACCGCTTCAGCCAGCTCTTCTACCCACTCTTCGATATTTTCCGGGTCCACCTGAGCTAGAGATTCCACCACATGACCCGCTTCTTCTGGTGCCGACTCCACCAATACCGTTGCAACATCCACGGCCTGTTCGGGCGTTTCTTGGGCCACAGCCGCGGCAAATTCGGCCGCCTCACCAAGGTAATTTTCATCTTCTTCGGCGGCCAAGAAGGTGTGCAGTTCGTCATCGGGGCTAGCCGCAATGGACTCTGCCACGCTAGCGGCTACCTCTACACTCGCTTCGGGCACCTCTTGTATGATGGAGGTGGCTACTTCGATACGCTGTTCAGGTGCCGCTTCAGCAGCGATTAGGGCTATTTCTGCCACCATTTCCGGCATAGAATCCGGTACTTCCTGGGATACAATGGTGGCAATTGCTGTAGCTTGCAATGGGGCCTGCTCTAACATTTGGCGAGTTAATTGCACGAGTGCTTTGCTGGTCAGTAAGGGATTTAAGCTTTGGCTACGAATATCGGCACACATGTGCTCTACCAAGCGAGAACTAGATTCTGGTGCCGAGCCTGCGACTTGGCAAATAATTTCCAGTTGTGAATCGGGTAAAGCGCGGCTTAGGTAGAGTCCAATTTGTGGGGCTTGGTCTGGATAATAATAAGCCGCTGTAGCGGCAATGTTAGCCACATCCTGGGGGTGGTGTTCGGCTATATTCACCAAAATGTCGAGTAGATCATCCGGGTTTTCCTCAGCCAAGCTCATTGCCGTATCAGCAGCAACACTGGTTTCTTCTACGCCTTGGAATTCTGTGCGTGGGTCCAAATCGGTGGCCAAGGGTGTTGGCCCTTGCACAATAAAAGATTCCTGCAGAGTTTCTGGCACCGGAGCCCGCATAGCCATACGATAAAACACGAACCCCATAAGAGCGAGGTTGGCGACAACCAAGTAACCAAATAGCGCGTCAGAACCGAATGCTTTCATAGCTAAAGACGCGGTATAGGGACCGAGTGCCCCGCCTGCGGCATAAGCCAAAATCAGTTTGCCGCTGGCGGCCACCATTTCGTGTGGCTGCATACGATCGTAGGCATCGGCTAGGGCAATAGGATAGACACAAGCTAGCGCACCACTAAGAATGACTGCCGCACCAATGGTCATCATCATGGCCTTTCGTTCGGCTAAAAAGGGCAACAAGATAGCTGCGAACGAAGCGGTGATTAACGTTAATACCAATATTGTCCGTCGGTCAAAAATGTCAGCCAGCCTGCCAACCGGAAATTGCAATAAGAAACCGCCAATCATGGTGGCACTCATAAAGGTGGCAATCTCGCCATTACTCATGCCGATGTCAGAACCATAAACGGTGCTCATGTTATAAAACGCACCCAAACTAATACCGGAAATAAACACGCCCACCACGCCTAGAGGGGACAGGTTAAACAAGGTTCGCAGTTGCATGGATTCGGTTTCACCAATACGGGGTCCACCTGACTTACTAAGTAATACTGGCAGCATGGCAAGGCACAATAAACCCGCTGCATAAATGAAGAGGATGTTGTCTTGAGGGGCGGCTAGAGCGAGCATCATTTGGCCGATAGTAAGGCCAAAATAGGTGGCAAACTGGTAGGCACCAAAAACCGTGCCCCGATTAGAGCTGCTGGAGCTGTCGCTTAGCCATGTTTCCATGGCCATGAATAGGGTAGCGTTACAGATGCCTGCAATAATGCGCAGAGCAGCCCATACAATGGTGGATGACCAGATAGAATACAAAAGGGCACTGACTGTAGCGATGGCAGCACAAGCCGCAAATATGCGGATGTGACCAACGCGAGCAATTAAATGACGACCATACATAGAACCAAATAGCATGCCCACAAAATACATAGACATGACCAGACCAATGGCGTCTGTTTCCGCACCACTGATGCGCATGCTCATAGGCAATACGATAAATAATAAGCCGTTGCCCATAAGCAGAAGGACACAGCTAAATAGCAAGGGTAAGAACTGATTAAGAGAACGCATTTGCCTAGTTGCCAGTAGTTAGTTGCATGGGCCTCAATTGCTGCGCAAGGTATAGTAAGAAAGGCTCACGGTCAATCCTTAGGGCGCGAATCTACAAGCTTTGGCCGCGTTTAAGTAGACTTTTGCAAGTTTTACATTATTCCGTGTTGTTGTGTCCGATTATAGCCAAAAACCAGAGCATCAAGCACAGCTTTTATACTGGGCTTGTAAACGGACTAATTATTAGGGCACAAGGTGTGTGTTTTAGGCGTTGGCCACTTCATCCGCAAGGATCCTGTGTTGATACTTTGACTGTAAGAAACCATTTTCCCCTACCAATGAACATGGCATTGGACCTGATAATAGCCACTAGTGGAGCCTTGTTATGGGTGGTTATTGCCAGTCTGCTAAGCGGATTTTTGCTCGGCTGTGTTTAGTATTTCGCTATATTGAGGCGAACATACCATCAGGGAATCGATTCGGTCGCCAATGCTGGTGAATAATTGAAGAGCACGCTCCGTAGGCACTAGGGGGCGTACGCGCGAATCTTCGCTTTCCTGAATGGCAACAAACCCTTGATCTATCAGCGTCTGAATGGATTTGCGTAAGGTATATCGAGACCCTAGGTGACGCAACCCCATGCCTTGTTCCATGACCACTTTGCGACGGGCCAAGTGTTCAACCACAATGAACTCTAGGATTTGATAATCCCGATTGTTCATGAGGCCCTGACTATATTCGAAGATAATTTGGCGTGTATTTAACCCGATATTAATCGCTGTTTCAATTTTTTGTTCTGAGTGCATGAGCAGTTTATTCATAGTGATTTACATGGTTGACTGAGTTAAAGGTTTATTCTTCTAATAACTATAAGTAAAGCTTAGAAATGGCAGGTGTCAAGGCGGATTAATGGGCTTGGTGGTTAGGTAATAGGCGCACAGCCCATGAGTCACCTATGCACAGAGTTGGGTTGATAAAGAAATGCTTCGCTGAATGGCCTTATTTTTGGCGCCTGTAACTCGGCTACTAGGCCAGTTGGTAACCGTGATTGCTTAATGGCAAACTGCGGATACGCGGTTGGCCGGCAGCGGCTAGGGCGTTACACAGGGCCGGTGCCAAGGGAGGTACTCCCACTTCGCCTAAACCTGTAGGCTGGTCACCGGACGGTACCAGAAACACTTCGATGACCGGGCTTTGGGCCAAGCGTAGCTGCGGGTAGTCGTGGAAATTACCTTGTACTACATGCCCATCGGCAATCGTGATTTCTCCAAACATGGCTGCCGAAAGGGCAAAGTTAATCCCACCTTCTAATTGTGCCCGGGCGCCATTAGGGTTGATTACTTTACCGCAGTCCACGGCACAGGTTACCTTGTGTATGGTGATGATATGATCCACAAGGCCGATGTCCACCACCATGGCCGTGTAGCTCTGGAAAGCGAAGGCAACGGCAATGCCTTGGAACTGGCCGGCTGGGGTTTCGCCCCAATTGGCGTATTGTGCCACGGCGTCTAATACGGCCTTTTCACGAGGCGTTTGTTGCATGAGGTTGGAGCGATATTGATAGGGGTCCTGCTGTGCCAGTAATGCGGCTTCATCAATAACGCTTTCGGTGAAGAAACAGTTGGACGAAAAACTCACCGAGCGCCAAGGCCCGACGGGCACATTGGTATCCACAATAAGTGCGGTTGTTTGCGGTTGCTTATCGTCAGCGAGGTAGGCCGACCTTGTGGCACCGTCAGTGACGATCATGTCTCCCATCATATAAGTCAATGGTGTCGCCACCCAATCCAGAAAGTCGGGTGTAAATGTTGGTATCAATCGGCGTAAGACTGATGAGCTAACTAATTGGTTGTGCCAAGCCACTGGTTTGAAATGCGTATCCAAACCGACTTGGAAGCGACTGATAACCGCCGGCCGGTACATGTCATGTTGGATATCTTCTTCTCGGCTCCAGATTACCTTAACGGGTTGCTGCATCACCATGGAGGCGATGACGGCCTCGGCAACAAAGTCACCTTCTCCACGGCGACCGAAGCCACCGCCCATGAGGGTATTATGGATATGGATTTGTTGATCGTCAAAACCCGTGATGGCTTTGGTATGAGAGGCGGCAATGGTTTGGCTTTGGGAGGGGATCCACAAATCAACTCGATCAGCTTGTACCCAGGCCGTGGCATTCATAGGCTCCATTGTGGCGTGGGCTAAAAATGGCACCTTGTATTCCACATCGATAATGTGGGCGGCGTCAATTTTAGCACGACCTTCGTCATTCAACGCCGCTTCATAAGCTTGCTCTATTTCCTCTGAATTTAGGCCTGGCAGGTCGCTATCGTATGCACTAAAGCGGGCTTGCAATAGGTTAATCGCCTTTTTTGCCTGCCAATATTTTTCTGCCACCACCATTAAGGCATGTTCCATAGGGATTACTTTTTTAACCCCTTTTACGGCCAAGGCGGCTTGTTCATTCCACTGTATTGGCCTGGTGCCAAAAACAGGGGCGTGGATGATGGCAGCGTTAAGTAAATTGGGTACTTGAACATCAATGCCAAATTGAGCCTTGCCCGTAATACGATCTAACGTGTCGCGATGGGGAAGGGGCTTGCCGATCAATGTGTAGTTACTGGGTTTTTTGTAGGTAAGCTGCTCCATATCGGGTACTGGTAGGCTGGCAGCGGCGTCCGCAAATTGCCCATAAGGGTAGGATTGTTGCTGATATATGACCTGTGCGTTGCGGGTGCTGAGTTGGCTGACATTGGTGCCTAACTGAGCCGCCGCTGCTTTGAGGATCATCTGCCGAGCACCGGCACCAATTGCGCGTAGTGTATGGTAATAGTTTTGTACAGCCAGAGAACCACCGGTCATCTGCGCCATCATGGTGCTGTTGAACTTGCTATCCAAGGGGGCTTGACGAACTTGCAGTGTTTGCCAGTCGGCATCCAGTTCTTCGGCTAATAGCTGTGGTAGGGAGGTGTTTACGCCTTGTCCCATTTCTGTTTGCGGGTTGGTCATGATGATGGTGTTGTCGGTGCCAATAAATAGCCATTCATGCATCTCACCTGTGGGTGCAGTGGCACCGGAGGTAACAGTTTTTCTGGGTAAAGAATTACTGCAGCCAAGCAACAAGCCGCTAGCGCCAACAGCGGCGGAACCTTGTAAAAAACGGCGCCGGGAAAGATTGTGAATTTTCATGTCTTGTCCTTTGCTTCTAGGCTTCGTAAGCCAGATCGAATGCACGATTCAAGGCAGGGCGAATGCGGTTATAAGTCCCACAGCGACAGATATTATCGAGTTGGGCTAAGGGGACCTCTGGGATGGTCTTGCCAGCAATTTTGGCTCGGCGCACCATCGCTGTAGCGGCCATGATTTGCCCCGACTGACAATAGCCACACTGGGGTACATCATACTCTAGCCAAGCTTGCTGCACGGCATTAAGGGTGCCGTCGCTGGCTAAGGACTCAATGGTTTCAATTGCCATACCTTGCACCGCGCTAGCGGTTATCGTGCAAGAACGCACGGCGTTGCCGTTGATTAATACGGTGCAGGCACCACATTGGCCAATGTCACAACCAAATTTGGTGCCAGTGAGGCCAGCCTCTTCGCGAATGGCCCACAATAAGGGTGTGTCGGCATCAACTTCCAGACGCAAATTTTCTCCATTGATATTAAGGGTCAACATGCCAGTTCTCCTGTTGTTGTATGCTCTGCCACTGGGTTGGGGTGTCTATGTCCATGCTGGCCTCTGGCCAGGCATAAAATTGTAATTTAACCTTTTGATGATTGGCCAAAAGCCAGGGTTTGAGACCACGCTCTGGAATAGGGGCTTGAGCCATTAGGTGTTTATGGGTAATTACCGGTACTCCCCAGGCACTGTGATCGTTGCCAAGTTCACTATCATAACGGCTCACCAGCACAGGGCTTTGAGTCTGTTGCCAGGTACGATAAAAATCTAGCGCTTGTTTGCTGGTGATGGCGTACTGATCAACCAGTACCCAGCCAATATGACTGGAAGGGAAGCTTTGTTGGGCCATAATGACGCTCGCCCCCATGCCTGCCTGCCAGTCTTTATTGTGGATGATTTGTAAGGCAGGGTAAGGCTTTTCTGGCGTGGTTTTTTGCCCTGCAGTGGGCAACATTAAGTGATGATATTGCTGATGGATTAGGTCGTTAAAGTCGGTGGCTCCGCTCATTACACAGATAGGCAAGCCGGTAGCGAACAAGGTGTCAATTTGGTGCTCAATAAGTGTTTTACCCCCTAGACTAAGCAGTTGTTTGGGCTGACCTAGGCGAGTAGAGCCACCGGCGGCCAAGATCACCCAAATAAAGTCTGGGCTAGTCATGAATGCCCCCTATTTTACTGTGTAGTGGTGTACCTAACATATGGTGGTGTACAGCCTGTATTTGAGCCATTACAGACAATGCCACGGCCTGCGCGCCATGGCCACCTAAATCCAGGCCCATGGGGGCAGCAAGGTTAGAGGGTATTGGGCTGGTCATTTCCTCCAGCACGCGCTGCTTGCGTTCGGCAGGACCCAAGAGGCCCACCAAAGGCAGTTGTGATAGGCTACTTTGGCTTAAGTATGCCGCGTCCATACTTTGGTTGTGGGTCATGATGATGACATAGCTAACTGGATTCACACTTAGGTAGTTGTTTAGTTCATCTATTTCAACACGTTGGGCAAGATTCGGAAAACGGTGATGAAAATGCTGCAGTGATTGGCTTTGGCAACCAATTACTTGCATTTGATAATCAAGGCCACGGGCGAGCTCTATAATGGCATCGGTGTCAGGGCCTGTGCCGATCAGTAATAGACGAGGTGCAGGGTCAATAGCTTCAATAACCTGATTATCGCCTTTATGGGGTGGGCTTGTTATTAGCGTACTGTCTAAGGCTGTGCTGGGGTGATTACTCAGGTTGTTTTCTGGTAGATCGGCTCCCCGCTCGGCAACCGGCTCATTGAATGTAAGATGAGAGTGGCCGCTTGTGAGGTCCGTTATTAGCCAGCTAGGCGCACGGTTTTGGCGTCCTTGGAGATAAAGCGCCAAGCTGCCGTAGTTGTTTTCTGGAGCCAGTTTTTCCAATAGCAGTACTACCTTGCCACGACAGCCAACACTGATTTGCCAATCCGCTGCGTTGGGATCACTAAAATCATATTCTAGACTCAGTGGCTTGCCGTGATGGAATACTTGCATGGCATGGCGAGATAAATGGGTTTCTAGGCAACCACCACTAACTAGATCAAAACGCTGACCTTGTTCATCGATGAGCATCCGTGCACCACTCTTGCGGTAGGTAGACCCCTCAGTATTGAGTACGCGAACTTGCACTAATGCCTTTTGTTGGCTCTGGGCATCTTGTAACTGTTGCTGTAACTGCTGGAACATAAGGCGGGTCTCAAACAAGGTGTAGTAAGTGTAATTATTATGCTTATTAAAAGCATTTGCCGTTGGTGTCATTATGCATGTAGATAGGGGCAATTTATATGACCTTTGTGTACTTTTACCAATACGAATGGATTTAATTAAAGTAGTCTGGTTTGGTGCATAGGCTTGCGCTAAGGCTTTTAATTTTGCGAGACAGTCCCCATATATTGGGCATTAAAAGTACTAATAGCCGGTGTCTGACAGAGCATGAATTACGCCTTAGAAATACAACAATTGCATAAAACCTATGCTAATGGGTTTACCGCGCTCAAGGGGATTTCTTTTAAGGTAGAAGAAGGCGACTTCTTTGCCTTACTGGGCCCTAACGGGGCCGGCAAGTCATCTACCTTGGGTGTGGTGTCTTCTTTAGTCAATAAAACTAAGGGCAAGGTCACCATATTTGGTCATGATTTGGATGGTGACTCGAATGCCGCCAAGCGCCTGATGGGCATTGTGCCACAAGAATTTAATTTCAATGCGTTTGAAAAGGTGCAGGATATTGTTATCCAGCAAGCCGGCTATTACGGTATTGAGCGCAACCAAGCCAAGCTTCGGTGTGAAGACCTATTGCTTCAGTTGGGGTTGTGGGATAAGCGTGATCAGGCCGCTCGCACACTCTCTGGCGGCATGAAACGCCGTTTGATGATTGCTCGGGCTTTGGTGCATCAGCCCAAGTTGCTCATTTTGGACGAGCCAACGGCCGGCGTTGATATTGAGTTGCGTCGCTCGATGTGGGCATTTTTGCAACACATAAATGCTCAAGGGACCACTATCATTTTGACCACCCATTACCTAGAAGAAGCCGAGAGCCTATGTCATAACATTGCTATCATCGACCAAGGTGATATTGTCGAAAATACATCCATGAAAACCCTCTTGCGGCAGCTAAATACAGAAACCTTTATTTTGGACCTGGCGGAAGAGGTTAATGAACTGCCGGCCCAGACGGGTTATAGCGCATGTTTGTTGAATCCACATCAAATGCAGGTGACCATCAATAAGGGGCAAAGCTTGAATGAAGTGTTTACGTTCCTGTCGGCCATGCAGGTGCATGTGACCAGTATGCGCAACAAAACCAATCGCCTAGAAGAATTATTTGTGAATCTGGTACAAAGCAATCAAACACAGCTAAAGGGGGTATAAAAGGCATGACAAATTATGAAATTTATATATCCTGGTTGACTATCGTACGCAAGGAAATTCAGCGTTTTATGCGTATTTGGGTGCAAACCTTGATACCACCTTCCATTACCATGGTGTTGTATTTCATCATCTTTGGTAATTTGATCGGTACTCGTATTGGTGAAATGGGTGGCTTTACTTACATGCAATTTGTGGTACCTGGGCTGATCATGATGTCGGTGATTACCAACTCCTATAGCAACGTGGTCTCATCGTTTTATAGCACCAAGTACCAAGGCAACTTAGAGGAAATGCTGGTGTCACCCACACCTAATTGGGTTATTCTTACGGGCTACGTGGCCGGTGGTGTAGCACGCGGTTTGGCAGTGGGTACGATAGTAACCACCTTGTCGCTATTTTTTACCGACCTGAATGTACACAATTTTGCTATTATTGCTGTGGTTGTTTTGATGACGTCTATTTTGTTTAGTCTTGGCGGATTTATTAATGCCATTTATGCTAATAGCTTTGACGACATTTCCATCATCCCCACGTTTGTACTAACGCCATTAACCTATTTAGGTGGTGTGTTTTATTCCATCGAGTTATTACCCGATTTTTGGGCTAGTGTGTCGCAAATCAACCCAGTTCTGTATATGGTGAACGCCTTCCGTTATGGTATTTTGGGTGTTTCAGATATTAACGTCGGCCTTGCTTTTGCAGTCATAGTCGCTTTTATAGTGGCATTGTTTAGCTTTTGTTTGTATTTGCTCAATACAGGCAAAGGCATCCGTAAGTAAGCCAATACAACTGTTGTAGAAAGAAGTAAATGGATCAGAATAAATTTATTGAAGCCTCGCCATTAGGCGATACCAGTGAGTACATAACTAGCTACTCACCAGCACTGTTATACCCGATTCCGCGTAAGGAGCCATGGCGCCCAGAATTTGCCCAACGTCCTTTTCATGGCGTGGATATTTGGAATGCTTATGAAATTTCCTGGCTCGACGAGCAAGGTGTGCCACAAATGGCGTTGGGGGAATTTCGTTTGCCTGCCGATAGCCCTAACATAATCGAAAGCAAGTCGTTTAAGCTGTATTTAAACTCCTTTAACCAAACTTGTTTGGCCAACCGAGAAGTTGCCCAAGAATATATGCAGGCAGATCTCAGTGCAGCCGCTGGTGCTCCAGTGCAAGTGCGCTTGTTTGGCCTTAACGAAAATGCCATGCCGGTAGTGGCCACACCCGGTGAATGTATTGATGGCCGCAAATTGAACACGATCGTCTATCATCCTGACGCTAGCCTATTGGCAACTCACCCGGGAAAATACCGTGAAGAGGTCTTGCATAGTCACCTGCTTAAAAGCAACTGTCCAGTAACTGGGCAGCCCGACTGGGCTACTTTGGTGGTGGAATATGAAGGGGCTACGCTGGATCGTTCAACGTTACTGGAATACATTATTTCTTATCGTGAGCATGGCGATTTTCATGAGCAGTGCGTGGAGCAGATTTTCTTGGATATTATGGCCCAGTGCCAACCGGGGCAGCTTACGGTATACGCACGTTATGTGCGTCGTGGTGGGTTGGACATCAACCCTTATCGCTCAACACGCCCTTTAAACCCACGCAACCATCGAACGGAGCGCCAATAATGGATATGTTGCAAGGCTTGCAAAGTCGGGTTTCCATGCCCTTGTTGGTAGCACCCGCCCCCAATTCTGAACAATTGGAAAATATATGGCAGGCCGCTTTACGCGCTCCTGATCATGGCAATCTCAAACCCTACCGCTTTATACTGGTAGAAGGGGAGCAGCAAACCGCCTTGGGTGAACTGTTTTTGCAGCGTATGCTGGCTCGCAAACCCGATGCCGACGAAACGACCATAGCCAAAACACGCCGAATGCCTACTCGAGCACCCATGTTGATTTTGCTGGTGGCTAGCCCACAAGAGCACCCCAAGATTCCCTTGGCTGAACAATTGCAAACGGCCGCCTGTGCTGGGCAGAATATATTGCATGCTGCTTTTGCTCAGGGGCTAGGTGCTGTTTGGCGCACGGGATGGGTGGCAAAAGATCCAGAAATTCAACGTCAGCTTGGCTTGCAAGAAAGTGAGCAACTGCTGGGTTATATTTACATAGGTACTCCGAAAACTGCTTTAAGAGACGTGCCGGTGATAGCGTCAAATGACTTTGTTAGTCATTGGTAATGCAGTACTGCTAATACAGCGTGTTTGCCTAAAGAGTGAATTTTTTTGGCAATAACCCCCTTGCTATAGGGGCTAGAGAACAGCCCGATAAGCCTTGTAACATGGTTCATTATTGGGCTTAGCATATTAGCCAGCCAAATTGGCTTCTAAGCACGAAAAATGTTTGATTAATAACAAAAAAAAGTTGCATTTTACTAGGCAAACCCATAGAATTTGCGCCTCAAATGGTGAGGTGTCCGAGTGGCCGAAGGAGCACGCCTGGAAAGTGTGTATACCGCAAGGTATCGAGGGTTCGAATCCCTCCCTCACCGCCACATTCCCCTGAGAACCCTCAGGTAACTCATTGAAATATCTACTGTACTTCTTCAACCAAGCTTGAACGGTAGACATTTTCGATGACATATTTAATCCCTAGTGAATCCAAATATCCCCCATATACATACCTCAAGGGTAATGTGTATTACTTTTCTCGTGCTATTCCTGCAGATTTACGCAGTTACTACAGCAAACCCAGAATCATAAAGTCCTTAAGAACTAGGCACAGGCGACATGCTGAGCAAGCCGCTAGAGTTTTGTCTGTTCGACTTGAAGATTATTGGCATGACCTTCGATTAAGAAACACTGAGCCACCTTGTGCACACCTACTGACTAGAGAGCATTTGCATGGAACTTCCACTGTAATAACTTTAAAGCAGGCTTTAGATTTATACTTGAGCGTGAAAGGCGTAGGTAGGGCTGAGATGTTTTTTAAAACAGCTAGACGGAATATTAGTTATGTCGCAGAGTGTCTTTCAGATCGCCCTTTAGACTTGTATAAAACAAGTAATGCGGCATATCTGCGTCAGTGGCTTTTGGAAAAGGGGTTAAGCATTAGTTCTGTACAGCGAACATTTGGTGTTGTACGTGCAGTAGTTAACTTTGCTATCGCTGAGCTTGGATTGGAGTGCAAAAATGCCTTTATAGGTATTTACATGCCAACTGAGCACTTAGGCAAAACAAGACATCCTGTCTGTCGTCGTGTGCCTATTGATTTGCGTGCTCAGTTTGCTGCCTCAACTATACGTCATTCTCTGCAAACCAAGGATTACTCCGAAGCTA
>JAAERS010000451.1 GCA_024230095.1 Gammaproteobacteria bacterium
AAGCCACCAACTAACACTGTGGCGCCATCGGGGATATCAGCTACCGCTTTTGCAACCGAATCTACTTGCTTGTCAATCATACCCAGCTCCTTGGAAAATTAGGCCAACCGTTGCTTTAGAGCTTGGGCTAATTCGGCTTCAATTTGGTGTAGTTCTTGGCGGAAGAAAAAGTCCTCCCCTTCAAATGGTGTCAGTAGGTCTACCGTATTTTGCTGGGTGTCATATTTGGCTAAGAACACCTTATCCATCCATTGCATATTACGACCTTCGGTAAACTGCAAAGCAAAGGCCGTTTCACCATTAATCTCGGTAGTGCCCATGATAGAAATTTTGCCGGCCGATGACGTCATAGACAAGTGACGAGATGGGCGACTAATTGAGGGTAAAGAACGGTATACCTTGCTAAATATTTTTTCAACATCGGCTAAGGCCGCCGTATAGTAGTGATGCTCTCCGGTTGGCCGAGCACAGTACATCGAGTGGAAGCCAATACACATGGAGCCAAGAATATTAGCAAGATCAATCCAATTTTGGGCAGAACGGTCAATATCGATACCGCCTTTAGCATCAGTAAACATACTGATGTGGTTCATCATTGGGCTTTGGCTACGAATGTTGACACCATGGTTTTGTAAACGCCTAACCGCGGCAATAGTACTGGGATTGAGCAATTCACGAGGCGTAGAGAAGTGCGCCATCCATGCCAATTGAATACCGTTATCACGCAGTTCCGAGAATAACGCCAACATCTTGTCGTACTTTGGACTTAGCACCATTTCAGGCTGGAAGGTTAACGACCGCGTAGCCAAGCGAATATTCTTAATGTGCAATAAGGAGGGGTCCTGCATAATGGGACGCACATACTGCTCCAAACGGTTAACTGGCATGTAGCCACCATCACCACCGGTAATCAGGATATCTGTCACCTCGGTGTGCTGGCGCAGGTATTCGTGAATCTGTTGAATATCCTTTTGAATGAACATATCTTCATCACCACGCACCTGCGCGTGACGGAAACAATAGGTACAAAAGGAAAAGCAATTTTGAGTAGTCTTATCAAATACCAATTGGCACTGGGGATACTTGTGCTGACTGCCATCCAGAAATTCTACTTCGCCGTCATCATTGGTAAACCAAGGTTTGTTGAGTTGTTGATTGCCATCATGGGGATTGGTTTGCTCCATATAACCTGACACTATCAATTCTCGCTCAGCATCAGTCTGAGCACTCTTATAGTCATCAACAACTTGACCAACAATCATGCCTGGTTGCGGGAAGACCAACTGAAATACCGAGTCTGTGGCATAGTTGTCCCAGTCGATGCTATTCAAACTATGTCGTGTAGCGAGAAAACGATACACTTCTACAAACAGTTCACGCTCTTTGGTAAAACCCAGGTCGATACCATTGTCTTCAAGCACTTTGACCACCCGGCGATAGCCCTTGAGACCTGTATAGCTATCCCGATCATTAAATAAGAAAGGCTTGTTTTCCAAAAAACCCGAATGTTGAGGATAAGAAGCATGCAAACGGCTCAGCACACCGGCTGGCAACAAATTTTCTTTCACCACCACCTGACGTATCGTCTCTGAGTACTGATAACGATCCATCATATGCATCACATCCACTTGGCTAATGGTGGACAAGATATTATTAGGTTGGGTGGGTATTAAAGTTGCTGAATTAGCAATGTTCATGATTGTCTCCTGATAAACCGATCTGCACACACCAGACATTGCCAAGTGAGTTAAGCAATACGCTAAATGTATCCATATCTTTACTCAATATCCACATATTCTCAAAGGATATTACTTCACAACATCATTACTTTTAGCAATGACCTATGTACAATTTCGAGATACAATAAAGCTATAAGCAAACACAATGCCAAATTTTAGTATCAAACTCAAACATAGGCATGAGGAAAAAGAATGGTTAATTCAAAAAGATTGCTACCCAGCATGAGTATGCTAATTGCATTTGATGCCGCTGCACGCAGCGGGAGCTTTACCGCAGCTGCCCATGAAATAAACCTCACACAGGGCGCCGTTAGCAAACAAATCCATAATCTTGAAGAGTTACTAGGCATACAACTTTTTCATCGTTACAAACAAACCATTTCCCTCACCGACGAGGGCCAAACTTATGCGCAGGAAATCCTTTTGGCATTAAATGCTATTCGCGCCGCTTCTCTGCAACTAATAGCCAGCCCCCAGGGTGGTGTATTGAATTTAGCTGTACTACCCACTTTTGGCACACGCTGGCTGATGCCTAGGCTCCCTACCTTCTTACAGGAACACCCACAAATTACCGTTAAATTTGTTACTAAAACTTCGCCATTTGATTTTATGACAGAAGATATACACGCTGCCATTCACTATGGTTCTGATGACTGGTCTAATGCGGAATCAACCTACTTAATGGGAGAGGCCGTAGTCGCTGTCTGCGCGCCCTCCTTCAAGCAACAACACCATATTAGCCACAGCCAGGATCTTACTGAGGTTCCGCTACTGCATATAACTAGTAGGGCCGATGCATGGCGCGATTGGTTTACCGCTCTCGGTATCACACCGCCGGTTCATCAGGGCATGTATTTTGAACAATTCTTAACGGCAGCCCAAGCCTCAGTGGCTGGCTTGGGCGCGGCATTATTACCAGAATTTTTGGTTCAAAATGAACTGCAACGCAACGAGCTCGTAAAAATTGACACCCCCATAGTGAAAAGCATGTATGGATACCACCTAGTAATCCCTCAGCAAAATGCGACCCACAAGCCCAGCTTATTATTGAAAAAGTGGTTACTCAAACAGGTGGCTATTGAGGCCAATAATTAACCCTACAAATTAATAAATACCAACTATAAATGCTTATTTTTTTTTAATTGGATTAAATAATGTAAAGAAACCACAATCCTCCGGTGATACACAGAACCATTATGGTTCTCTATGGCACGCCTGTTTCGCTCTATTGCGCCGAGGCTTGCCCATACAATAATAATCCAAGGTTTATACCGGAGACTTTGAGCATGGCAGATTTAAGTGTGGAGTTTTGTGGGGTTCGATTTAAAAACCCCATGTTAGTAGCATCGATTGAGCCATCAAATAGCGTTAACAATATCAAAAAATGCATCGATAATGGCGCCGCTGGCGTCATCGTTAAGACGGTCAGTGAAATGGCGTCGATGTCCAAGCTCACCGAGCATTCAAAATATGCCATCCTTAACGAAAAGGGCAAAATCATTCGTGGCAAGGTACCACGCAACTTTACCTTTTACAGCCGCTCCGGTTATATCAAAGAGCATTACGAAGACTGGATTGCTTATCTCACCGAAACGCAAGCCTATGCTAAACAACACAATGCCCATGTTATTGGCAACGTGTCAGCGGGTTCTCTCAATATGTGGGCCGAGCTGTGCAAAATGACCGAAGATTGTGGCGTACCCATGATCGAAGCAAACCTACACACCCCTTACCCCACTGAATGGGCAGGCAAATACCCTGGTACGCTAGTAGCCCAGAACCCGGAAGCCACATATGAAATCACGCGCCGCTGTGTGGAATCGGTTGATGTGCCTGTTATTATCAAGCTGACTCCAGAAGCGATAGATTTAACGGCTATTGCTGAGGCCGCCAAACAAGCTGGCGCCGCTGCAGTGTCAGTTAACAGCCGCTTTAAAGGTTTTGCCACTGACATTGAAACCGGTCACCCCTTTATCGGCGGGCCGGCTGGTGTCGGAGGTCCCTGGGTAAAACCAATCACATTGCGCTGGGTACATGATATCTACAGCCGCCTAAACATGGAAATAGCCGGTTCCAATGGCATCTTTGATGCTCGTGATGCTGTGGAGTTCATCATGAGTGGGGCCCGCGTCATGCAAGTGGGTTCCGTACTAATGCTCAAGAGCATTGAGTGGCTATCTCGGATAATTACGGACCTAGAAAAATTTATGGATGCCCACGGTTATGCCAGCATTGATGAAATGTACGGAATATCCTCTCGCCGTGCTGCTCCTTCAATGGATGAGCTATTCAAGGCGTCACCACTCCAAGCGTACATTGACCACGATAAGTGCAAATACCCAAAATGCACCACCTGTATTGAAAACTGTTACTACGATGCACTGAACAGAGGTGACCAGCAAGTTGTCTCTAAAACCAACAACTGCATCGGCTGTGAATTGTGCTGGAACCTATGCCCCTGGGATGCCATTCGCATGGGTGACAAGGACCTAGCTGAGAGCCAGATTCAATCCTTATTATTAGATTAAGCCGCACTAAATAAGTCCCAAGGAGGCACTTTTGACATTTGTAATCACTGATGCATGCACCCTATGTTATGACTGTGTGGAAACCTGCCCTGCTGATTGTTTTCATGAAGCTGAAAACATGCTGGTTATCAATCCAGATACCTGTAATGACTGTGCTAACTGTGAACTGGAATGCGAACATGAAGCGATCTTACCCGATACTGATGTTGACGCCGATGACTGGATTGAATTAAATGCGAAGCTCACGCTTACCAGTCCTCAGCGCCTGCCTGAATAAAACCTAACATTTACCAAAGGAGATAACCATGCTGGCTTTTTGCGCCTACTATCAAGGTACCGTTAAAGGTTCCGAAGCGGAATTCGACACTTATGTAAAAGACATTCATATGCCCTTGGTGGCCAAATACCCCCATTTGCAACAATTACGCTTTCTTAAGGGCGTAGGTCGTGACGGTAATCCGCCCATGTATTACCTATCGTTTGAGCTGTTCTTTAATAACTGGGAAGAGTTTGAAATCGCCAAGGCTTCAGCTGAACGGGATGTAGCCGTGCAAGATGCTGCTTATTTGGCTTCCTTATTTGAAGGGCAGATTACCCACACGGTTTACGAAGTGAATGACATACCGGTATAAAGCTATTTTTGGATGCTCAATCAGATCGTGTTCGCTACTTTGACAGCATATAGAAAGGCCTAGGCCTTTCTATATGTTTGAGCGATACCCGGCACTTAGCTATACTTGTGTTTCCCACCACTGCTCTATTTCGGCCTTAATGACACTGGGCTCAAGGCGAGCCAAATTATTGGTTGGTGGCAACGCTTCTCGGTAAAAAAATTCAGGCAAACTATCATCAGCATCAGTAAAGCCCGCAGCCTTATTAAACAAACGCTCCAACCGCAATGTCTCAACACCAATGGCCGCAATATGCGTTGCACTAATTTGCGTACCGTGAATATTATTAACGGTATCAGCCAATAACTGATGATTCGGATCCGTCGCAGAACGCCCAAAAATACACATGCCAAAAGAGTCTGCTGATGCGGCGCTGATCTGCGCTTTCATACTGGCATCTACCAGTTCGGCCAAGGGTTTGCCGGCACAAGGGTAACCGCCAACATTGCCCGTGGTGTGATCACCACCCTGAGGGCTCACCATCATACTAATACCAGTCACTTCCATGACTCTTGGATCGTAGGCACTCAAGGCTTGCTTCTTGACGACTGGTACGCGGGCTACTGAATAATGCTCACCTACTCGAGCAGCGCCTTGTGACAATAGTCGACCGCGCTCATTGCCTAAACGAATGTCATTTAAAGCCTCATTCAGATAACCCACATCACCAAACTCGGCCAATCCAGCTTCCATCAGCAAGGCTAATGTCGCTCCCGTTTCGATACTGTCTATACCTAGATCATTTGCAATAGCATTGAGTTCAGCCACATTATCGGGTTCGGTCAAGCCACAGTTGGTGCCCATTAAGCCAATGGTTTCGTACTCCAAAGGCGCCACCACTTCACGGCCATCAGCACCTGCATAGACGTTACTGCATTTAATCATACAGCCTGGCATACAAGAATGGGACTGATCTCCCCCACGCTCAAGGTTTTGTATGCGAATGGCTTCACCACCCATGGGGAGTTGCCCGGCTATTTGCTGCCCGCGGCTGAAATTATCCACGGGCAGACCTCCAACGTGGTTAGCCACATCCGCCATAAACGCGGTACCCAAATCATGCAACGTTTGTGGTCCTGGCTGCTCACTGACAAATTTACCATACTCTCGCACAGCTCTTGCTACCTTTTTGCGATCATGTAATGGCGGTGTCCGCCCCTTATCGATAACAATGGCTTTTACCCTTTTGGATCCCATAACGGCACCCACACCACCACGGGCCGCAAGCCTTACAGGGCGCCCTTGCGGATCACTAAAAGCAATGCCCGCAATGAGACCCTGATATTCACCCACTGGCCCACATATGGCCAAGCTGACATGAGGACCATAGGTTTTGTGCAACATAGTAGCTACCGCATTGTTACCTTGTCCCAAATAGGGGCGAGCACAATCAAAGCGGACTTCGCCATCTTTAGTGATATACATCACTAGCCAATCATCCGCCATGCCATGCAAAGTAAAACCTAGGATTTCCAAGTGCCCCATAGCCAGGCCGAAAGTACCACCAGAATTCGCTTCTTTGATACCCCCGGTCAATGGGCTTTTACAGCCTACACTGATACGGTTAGCGTTAGAAAAACTAGTACCAGCAAAGGGGCCGACCGAGAAAATTAGTGGATTATCAGTACCTAGGGGATCAACCCTCGCTACCCCCTCGGCCAACAAAGTGTGGGCTATATGATAACGACCACACTGGGCCAATTCTTCTCCTTCAACAACAATCTTGGATACATTGCGCTGAGACAAGTCAATGTGTAAATAGTTACGCATGCCAAGCAACCCTTGTGATTATTGATTATTCAATTTCAAAAATTCCGTCAATTTCCACAGCAAAACCAACAGGTAATGAGGCCCCCGCATTAGTACGAGTGCACTTGCCTGCATCGCCAAATACCTCTGCCATAAGGTCAGAAGCACCATTAACAACCTTTGGGTGATCCACAAAACCATCGACACAATTGACAAAGGCACCCAA
>JAAERS010000452.1 GCA_024230095.1 Gammaproteobacteria bacterium
TATTACTTGTCGTCCGGCAGACCTGCTAGAAGACGAGATGGACAAGCTGACCCTAGAATTGCGAGGCCTAGCCAAAGAAAAGGGCATAAAGCTGGCAAGTGGGGAGCGTGAAATTGATGATGTCCTGACCTATGCCTTGTTCCCACAAGTGGGTTTGAAGTTCTTAGAGAACCGCGGTAATGCTGATGCATTTGAACCCGTGCCAACGGGTCAAGAAGTAGCGCCTGCTCCTAGTGCCCCCGCCTCTGGTGAGGCATCGGTGTATACCATTAAAGTGAGTGGCCAAAGCTACGTTGTGGAAGTGAATGATGGTGGTGATATCAGTGCCGTGGGTATGGCTCCCATAGCCGGTGCGCCAGTTGCCCCTATCGCCGCGTCGGCAGCCACCGCTCCTAGCGGCGGTGAGCCAGTGACGGCGCCGTTGGCGGGTAACATCTGGAAAGTACATGCCACCCCTGGTTTGAGTGTACAAGAAGGTGATGTGTTACTGATCTTAGAAGCCATGAAAATGGAAACCGAAGTGCGTGCTAGCAAGGCCGGTACGGTAGGCTCTGTTTCCGTTAAAGAAGGCGACGCAGTAGCCGTTGGCGACAATTTGTTGACTTTGGCATAAGGGCAGAGCTACTTCATGGATAAATTATTACAAATCTGGCACAGCTCTGGGCTTTATCAAATGACACTTGGTCAAGCTGTCATGATGGCGGTTGGTCTCCTATTGCTCTATTTGGCCATTCGCCGCAATTTTGAACCTTTACTACTGGTACCGATTGGCTTTGGTGGTTTGCTAGCCAATATTCCAGGTGCCGGCTTAGCCGATTCTGGTGGTGTGTTGTACATGTTCTATCAGGTGGGTATCGAAACCGGTGCCTTCCCGTTGATCATCTTTATGGGTGTGGGCGCCATGACCGATTTTGGTCCTTTGTTGGCCAACCCCAAAACCCTATTCTTGGGGGCCGCAGCACAATTTGGCATCTTTGCTACCCTATTGGGTGCTGTTGGCTTAACTTCATTAGGATTAATGGACTTCACCTTGGCGGATGCCGCAGCAATTGGCATTATCGGTGGCGCCGATGGCCCTACCTCCATCTATGTGGCGAGTAAGCTGGCGCCTGATTTATTGGGCGCTATTGCGGTAGCATCGTACTCTTACATGGCTTTGGTGCCCCTAATCCAACCGCCCATTATGCGCGCACTCACCAATGATGCGGAACGTCAAATTAAGATGGTACAACTGCGTCATGTGAGCAAGACCGAGAAGATCGTTTTCCCATTGTTGCTGTTGATTCTGGTTGCCATGTTGCTGCCTGATGCTGCACCGTTGTTGGGCATGTTCTGTTTTGGTAACTTGATGAAAGAAAGCGGTGTTGTTGATCGTTTATCTGATACCACACAAAATGCACTGATCAATATCGTCACCATCTTTTTGGGTCTTGCTGTCGGTTCCAAACTATCGGCCGATAAGTTCCTGGATTTCACTACCCTAGGCATTTTAATATTGGGTATGGTGGCTTTTGCTATCGGTACCGCATCTGGCGTGCTGATGGCGAAGTTGATGAACCGCTTTACTGGTGGTGGTATCAACCCACTTATTGGTTCGGCGGGTGTGTCTGCCGTACCAATGGCGGCTAGGGTGTCCAACAAGTTAGGCTTGGAAGCCAACTCACAAAACTTCTTGTTGATGCATGCCATGGGCCCTAATGTGGCTGGTGTTATCGGCTCGGCAGTCGCTGCGGGTATCATGATCAACTTTGTCAGTGGTGGCTAACCATTAGCAGCGATGCTTGGATGAGTTTCATCTGAGGACTTGTTTTGGGGTAAAATAAAAGGCAGATTGATAGATCTGCCTTTTTTGTTTGGAGATGTCTATGCCGCGCCGCGCTAGTGATAGTAACCCAGATGGCAAGCGCCCATGTGCTTTTTGCCGCACCTTGCGTGTGGTTATTGTCTTTGCTTTACTCATCGTTGCTCTTATGGCTTATTCCAATAATCTCACTTGGCTGGAAGATATTCAATTCACGGATATCTTTGCCTACGTCATACTCTTGGCATTTGTGATTGTGCTGGTTTTCAAAGTTTGGGAAGAATACTGGAAGCCTAAACAACATGCCGAGGATCGTGATGAGCGTCGTGAGGAAATGGAAAAGTTGTTTGATGAAATGGATGCCGCTGTGGCCAAGCGTGAAGCTGAGCAGGAAGCGAAGCTGCGTAGTGCCGGTGTGGAGGCAGACGAAGTCAGCATCACTCATCACGCAGAGGCGGCTGAATTGGCGGCTGCAGGCGGTGATAATAGTGCTGCAGCCGATATATCAATCGAGGTAGAAGAGGTGCCTCCAGTCGAAGCAAACACCAAGACAAAGGGCGATCAAGCTTCACCAGAGCAGCTGGATATCTTTGGTTTTGACATCAAGAGAAAGTAATTGTCGGCTGGGTGCCTCGTTGATACCTAGTGTGGTTAATGGGCGCGCGCACGGTGCCAGCGAGAAATGGCCGGGTATCCCATTGCCAATAACCATACGGAAGCATTAAATAATTTGGCTAGCGTAGATAGTGTATAGTCTTCACGGTGCCATAGTTGGCGACTGTCCATGAAGTCCATGACGATGATGGTTAGCATTAAAAAAGACACGCAATACAATGTTATGGCTTGGGCAACTAATGCCATGGTGATGGGCTGTTGGTTGGTTAGTGTGAACAACACTAAGGGTATGGCTACATAAGCTACCCATCCTACAATGAGCATTAACACATAACCTAAGAGCCCTACCACATGGGATAGCAAGGGCATCTTGCTCATGCGCAGTAACAACTTGATAAGGTGGTAGATGGCGGTCACCAGTGCTATAGCGCCAACAAAAAATAGCGTCATACCAAGAAAAACTTGCAAATAGATGGGCTGATCCATACTCCAACTGTTGAAAGACAGCCA
>JAAERS010000453.1 GCA_024230095.1 Gammaproteobacteria bacterium
GCACATGACCAATAATATCTTTGCACTGTTCAATTCGACGGATAACATCACCGTTCATAATCTGGACGTGATAGATGTCAAAAAGTAATCTCACGTTATCGGAGCCCACACGCCGAAGCATATTGGCAACAGCATCGACATTATCACCTTGGTAGCCAGGGTGCCCCTTCATGGGGTGACTATCATCACGAGTGTTCAGGTGCTCGAGACAAATTGTTACATTTTGTTTCTCTGCGTAGCCAGCTATTTTCTTAAGCCCGGTAACACAATTATCGAAAGCTTCTTCATCAGTCATGGCACCACTTGCTGGATCTTCAGCATCACGCCATTTAAATCCCGTAAAGGCAATGACTGCTGGAATGCCGGCTGCTGAACAACTGTCAATCATCTGCCTTGTGCGTGCAATTACTTCATCCTGATATTTTGGATTATTAAATCCCTTGATATACGGCGCGCCGGGCATGCCGTTGGGCGCTATCGCACATGTGAGGCCATGTTCCTTCAGCATTGGCCAATGATCTGGCTTGGTAAGCTCGATAGACACACAGCCGAGTTCATTCGCAACCTGACACTGTTTCTCTATGCTCCACTTCTCACCCATGGAGCCAAAACACCAAGAAACAATTGATTGCTTGATGTGGCCTTGAGAAGCTGCCACTGAACCCCGCACCTCCACCGACGTAGCCGCAATTGCTGCTCCAGCA
>JAAERS010000454.1 GCA_024230095.1 Gammaproteobacteria bacterium
GTATGTGCATGATGCCTCCCATTCTTTAGATAAATATACAAGCTCTAAGCCTTTTAATGCTAACATATCTTTGGCGTAAATGTCAACATGTTGAAATATGTTTCCTTTGGCTTCTGTTTTTTCACAGACTGTCCAACGAGCCTTGGGGCCAAAGGACTTTGCCTGTACTACTCTGTACTCTGTATAGCCTAATGGCGTGTTACCGGCAAAAATTGCGTAGGGTCGTTCTACGCCTCGAATGCTCTTACATTGATTCATTTTAGTACTCATTGGTTTTATTCTGCCGTTGGTAGTTTTACAGGTGGCCAAACAGCCAAGTGCATATCATTTAGTTTTGCCATATCACAGGCAAACTGGTAGCCAAAAACCTTTAGGGCTTTCTCTGGGTCCATTGTGCGCCCATGGTGCGGGCTATTTGGTGGTGATGTTAAATATAGACCACTATCAGGACATTGCAGTAAGAAGTAACGTGTGGCGTCCAGTGTTGTGACTGTGGTACTGGGGCTAACGCCTAGTTTTACCCGATCTTTGAATTTTTGCATTTCTTTATCTCCTCTTACGCGTTAATGTCTGTTAGGTAATACTGTGTGATGGGCTGGCTACCTTGGCAATTAGTAACCACTGTTAGCAGCATATCATGCACAGTTGAAGTTGTACGTGTCCAACCATCACCCGTTTCCATGGAATATAAATGCTCAAACCATGCCGCATCATTGACCCCTGTGTCGTAGGCTTCATCAATTGCCGCATCAAAAGATTCTTTGATTAGCGCTTCGAATGCTTGCTTGCTTATTTCTATTTTCATTGTTCTAGCTCCCTTGGTTTAACGTATGGACCTAGTATACCCAAGCCCATACAGTAAATCAAGTATTATTTGGCGAATGATTCAGTAAATTTACGAACTGTTTTGCGGTTTCTAAGTTGTTCAACATAGAGTGTACGCTTACCCAAATGTAGGGCCACCATTTTAGATAGGCGCTCAATTTTCCAGCCCCGTGATTTAGTTAGTCGCTTTCGGTATATACCCGTGACCTGACCCACTAAAGGTAGGGATAGGGCGAA
>JAAERS010000455.1 GCA_024230095.1 Gammaproteobacteria bacterium
CCGTTGCCAATGAGGAGTATGCCGACACCCACTATGTTACACTAGACGCAACTAACGATTATATTGAATTAACCACACCCGGAATCGAAATCGACTTCAACAAGTCTTGGACGGTAGCCCTTTCGATTGACTCTGTTAGTAGCGTTAACGACAGCAGTTACATCACGCTGCTCAAGTCAGGTGGTAACTCGGTAGACCTCCGCAAGGGTGGGACCAATTGGGGAATCTACGTCAGCACGCCCACGGGTAACGTGTGGCAGGCTAACACATGGCATGCACCTGTGGCTGGCTCTAAGATCATCATTCGCTGTAACGGTAGTCTTGGCATGAGTTACTATTTGCACAATGCTCACGATGGCGGGATGTGGATTGCTGGTGGGGGTTTCAATTCAACGTACTTGGCTGGCAATGATCCCGAGGCGAATAAAATCGAAATCGGTAAGGGCGGTAACTTGATATCTGGTTATTTTACTGCTGGTTACTGGTTTGGCGGCATTAACGATGTTGTCGTTTGGGACCAGTATATCTCAATGGAAATGCTCACCGAGTACCTGCTCTCAAACAACGTGACAGAGCATAGTTATTACGATGCTGACGTTGTTGACATGATGACATTGGGCGAGGGAGTTTACCCCGATTGCAGTGGGCTCAAGGGCGTTATTACCGGAGAGTTGAAAAACGGCAC
>JAAERS010000456.1 GCA_024230095.1 Gammaproteobacteria bacterium
AATTGCGGCAATTGCTGGAGCAAGTCAGCACTTAACACGACTTTGTTTACAATGGCGATATCCATATCTTGTAAGCGACCGACTACCTGTTCTGAAGTCGTGTGCTGATAACATCTCATCTCATCAACACACGCCTCTAAGGGCGCCAAATCCAAATCAGATGGCCCCAATGAGCTAAGATCTAAAAACGCCGCCCGCACGATTTACAGGCCCTGCTTAATCAACCAAAGAATTTCTTCAGCATGAGCTTTGCCAGCATGGGTGCCCTTAGAGCTCAATACCTGTACATAAACACCTTTTATAGTTGGTGTCAGCTGCAGTTGGAAATAGCCAGTAAAGGTATACACTCCATCAGCATCCACTTCACCTTGATCCTCGTCTTCAAATATATAAATCACTTCACCACCCATCCAAATCTTATACCCTTTACGATCTTTAGGGTCATCAGAAACCGATGGCATGACATTATTAGCCGAATAAACAATGACAGGTTCGGCTTCCTCAACAGCCTTTTTGCCACCAAGTACAGACATATCAAGGGTGACAGGCCTACTTTCTTGCTGATTTTTACTACCAGAATGAAGGCCTTTGAACCAACCCCATACACCCCCCCCTTGCTCTTTTTCGGAGACAGCTTGTAAGTGCGTTGTGTGAGTAAAATAGATCTTACCTAGCTCTGCATCATGGCTACCTACATCCATATCGGCCATGGCTTGCAATAACAACCTCATGGCTTGTACTTGGTTCTGATCAATACGAATCAGAGGGCGGCCCTTTTGGTCTTTGCCCAACAGTCCATGTTGATGGCTCATGTCTTGCGTAGATTTATGTGCCACCCGCACAGTGCGACTCAAGTATTGTAATAGGGCAAACATGAGTTCAGACTTGGCTTCTACCTCATGCCCCTCTTGCTGCCAATCTGGTCGCTTACCACTAGCCACTTCACCATGACTGGCTTGCACATAACCCAAACTAATCTCAATCAGCCCCGCATCATTAAGCACCATTTCGGTACGCACCCTGCTATAGGCCAAGTCGTCGTCACCCCCAGTGAGCGAACGTAGCCAACCCCCTACTATGCCTGGATCACCGTCAACACCCGGCAATGGGACCCACTCTGTTTCCATGATACCACTAGCTGAGTCAGCCACGGCCAAGGGCATGTTTTGCAATTGCCAGAATTGTCCAACTTGCTGCCAGATCATCTCAGGAGTACCATTTACCGCAATATGTTTACCCTGATTGGCACCTAGTAGCTGAGCACTTTGACTGCCCATCTCGGCAAACACAAATGCTGGACGAGGGGCTTCGGTAATGCCAGCCTGACTAAGGCTCGTATCGGCATCAGGCACAACTAATAAATCTTTTTGTAAGCGCTTGTTTTGTAAGTCACTTGGCACATTTAGACGCTCTATTAATGGGGCTTTAGTATAATCGAGTTCCTTATTAC
>JAAERS010000457.1 GCA_024230095.1 Gammaproteobacteria bacterium
CGGCCCGACATTGATTAGCGTTCTAACATCATCGCCGTACGCGAAACCCTCGGTACTGTCAGATATGATAAAGCCATCACTCGTAACTGAGCCGCCCAATGACTGCAAAACTTGCCACTCGTCAAACCCGCTCAATCGCTCTTGTGTAAGCCTTGTAACTTCTGGATCTTCGCTGTCATATTGAACCTTAGAACGCCAATCACCTTTTACCGGTGCCGCATACGTCCCTTTATTTGTTGGATTATATATCCAGCCATCAGAAGAAATGGGATTTTTTGCTAGCTGCCCCTTAGCCCAGTCTGCCGGGTCGTAAGTTGCTGGGGAATCCTCGCCTTCCCATAGATATTCATATACAAGACCATCTTCTGTAACCGTTGCGTTAGTGCCATTTTTCAGAGCGTCTAAATGCTCCGAATCCTCATAATAGCTATTCAAGTCGTCAAGGCTTGCAAACGATGAGGTAGCGCCTGACCCTGGTGCTCCTGGTGGCCCCTCTTTACCAACTACATGACCTGTATCAATATCTGTTCCGCTAGTTAGCTCAATAACTAGATTGCCATCATCATTTATGCTTGCATTATCAACCCCCACGCCTTCGGGGCCGGGTATCGTGCTTGCTTCGCCTTCTTGACCCACTACAGCCTCAAAGCTTTGATCAACAACCCAGGAATTATTATCTCTGCCCAATAGCTGAAGATAATTAATACTATTCTCAGAATAAAACAACCGAACATGCAAAGCGTCTTGATCTTCGCTGCCCAGTGGAGCCGCATCATATACAGCCAGCCATGCTGGATCATCTGTCGATTGCGTATCGAGTAGCGTCACAGCGTCAGCTCGTGTCGCACCTCTAAACTCGTTCGGCTCTGGCCCTATTGCAAAATTAGCACCACCGCCACCCGTTCCGGCTCCATCCCCTGTCACAAATCCATAACCTGGGTTGTTATTACTCATTGTTTATTCACCTGCTGCGATTGTTAGCCCGAAAAAGTAACCAGTAGTTAAGCCGGCCACCGTTAGTTTAAAAGTTTTTGTTAGTGCAATTTGCGGCGCCCAAGACCATGTATCCTCAGCAAGATTAATAGGGTTACTAAAATCCTGTGATTTAGTCGCGCCCAATAGTAAGACGTTACCCTGTGCCACTCCTACGGCTGCTGTTACTGGGTCGCCGTTTGTATCAAATACAGATACAGATGCAATTGATAGTGACTGCATACCAGCTCCGCCCATCTCAATTACTGCCTCCCCGTCAGATTCTACTATTTGAGAATGACGAACAGGGCTATTTTTAAACTCCTGCGCATACTCTTTATTTAGAGCTACTAAGCTATCCGGTAGTGCCATAATGTTTCACCTTTTTATAATGTTTAACGTCCAGCGCTCGCCATTTGTGGCCACACTTTCCGCATTTTAGTGTAGAAAACTTTGAAGCTTCCTGAAATCGTTTTACAAAAAAACCACGGTTTCGCTTATGCTCGAGTATAAACCAATCACGCGTTTTTTCAGGTTTTCTTGATTCTGTGCAATTACAGCTCATGGCCTGCCCTTATTATATAAATAAACTCGCCTTGATATTCATTCATATCAATAGGGTGAGCGCTTAATGAGTCATACACAAACCCATTTTTTACTAATGCTGCGTGGTTTTCTTTGCCTTCTCTCGCAACAAACCACACATTGCCGCCAATCTGTTTTTGCAAAGTAAGCGCAAAATCTTCACAGTCACCACGAAAAGGAATAGAAATAGAATCGTATACTCGATACTCATTATTAATATCCTTTTCATAGTGAAAATTCCACAGTGCAAGCCTGTGCGCCTCCGCATCTGGATTAGAGACACAAGACGCGCAAAGACTAAGCGTCAAGAGCAGTAGGGGGATAATTTTCATTTAGACACTTTACCGCCTCTTTTGTTGTTAGCTCTAACAAATTATGGTCACAGCTTGTTATATAGCGAATTAAATAGCCAGTCTTACCCTTGTAAGTAACTAGCTTTCCAATATGATTTGGTCTTAATTCGCAATCTTCTGCTACTATTGAATGCGTTTTCATCCTGCTACCTCGAGTAATTGATTCGTTGATTCCCACGGCGGTACGGTCAAGCCTTGGCCGCGCCAGTTAATGCCTTCTTGAACAAAGTCGCCCCAGTCGGCCTCGATTCCGTTGATTACTGCTCCGTAACCGTCTGCTTGGCGGATTGATATATTGGAAACCGTAGCAACAACAGAGCCAACCCCAAATACTCGTTTAATCCCAATCGTGTCAGAGCTATCAATGAGAAATGTATACCTTCCAGATGACGATATATTTGAGCCAGCAATAGTACCAACAAGGTTTGCCAATACAGACAGCTCAAGCTCACCTTCTGTCAATTCAACATCAAACGACATGACTGCATGCGTACCAGCGGGAACAAATACCTCGCCACCCGCTTTATTACCAGTTGTGCTTATAGATAATACTCCCGCATCATAGCTTGCACCACCTACCAAATTTGGATTCTCCCACAACTCAGGCCCAAGCACTGTAGCCCTATTGCGCAATATGTCAGAATCGTCATTGATTGGATAGTCGCGGATTAGTGTGCCATCGTCGTAGATTTTGAGATTGGCTAGGATGCCAATCAATGACATTGAGCCGCTTTGCCTTGTGTAAACCTGATTAAATGTAAGCGCCCCCGTCTTAGCTCCACTTGCTCGACTTACCCCATTAACAAAAATCTCTACATTATTAGCAATAACAACAATCTCAACTTCACTTAAAATATTGCTCTGAATTGCGTCTCCTGTGGTGTTAATTGTTACGCCGTCTGAATCCCTTATGAATATGTCATTAGTATTAATAAAAATACTATTGATTGTGCCAATGCTATTCCCTACTATAATTTGCGGGCTAGCCGCATCGCTACTAAGGACTTGAAAGGATATGACGCAGTCCCCAGCTAGCGTAACCTCTGGAATTGTCGCGTAGCGGGTTGTTTCGTTCAATGCAAAGTATCTGTGTTCTGCTGGTACTGCCACTTCTAGTAATTGATTCGTTGATTCCCAAGGCGGTACGGTCAAATCTTGACCTCTCCAGTTGGCACCTTCTTGAACAAAGTCGCCCCAGTCTGCTTGGATTCCGTTTATTACTGTGCCGTTTTGCCCCGAAGCATGATCGACTAAAGTGTTGGAATCGTCATCTATCGGATAGTCGCGTATTAGTGTGCCATTGTCGTAGATGCTGAGGTTGGCTATGATTCCGCTGAAATTAAAGCCCCCTTGGGCAGCTCTACAGATTGAAGATGCAGTGGCCGCCCCTATACCCGCCGGAGGTGTGGAAGCAGCAGTATTGACTAATACTCCATTCAGATAGGATTTCAGCACCCCTTTTAGATAAGCATATTTAATTTTATAAAAGATATTGGAAGCCATCCCTGTTATTGCACTGGTTTCAGTGGTAAAACCAAATAGGCTAATAAAGCCTTCACCCCCAACCCAGTCTCCCGTAGTGTAAACGCTTAGTCCGTAAGCGCTACCTCCGTTGTCATAAGACGCGAAAGGAAACTGTCCCGCCGATCCTGCTGATGAGTCTCGGTAAATATCAAACTCAATAACAAAATCACCAGCTAGCGTTACTTCTGGGATCGTGGCGTAGCGGGTTGTTTCGTTCCATGCGAAATAACGCGATACTATTGGCGGCGTGGGATTGGAGTCACCAGGGACTAGGCCATAGCCTGGATTATTGTTAGTAAGCGCGAAGCCTTGCTGTATTAGCGCTGCTATTCCCTCTTGCGCTCCGTATCCTGCATTTTTCATGACCATAAATAGCCTACAATCAAATCAATTATAATTAATCTGATTGTAGCACGTATTATCAGCTAATAAAAAACGAGGCTATTAGCGGGCTTGATTGAGTAAAACCTGCTCTTTTGCTGATTTCATTGTTTTATGATGCGTGACTGGTGCGCATCGAACATCACTAAAAAACTTCGAGTCATAAACTCCTGACTTGGTACATTTATTGTCGAGATCAAATTCTGCTGCGAAGATGCCGGCCAAAATGCCTATGGTCAATGGTATTCCGTAATTCATAACTCACCCCTTTTAGTATTTGTAATTTCTGCACAGTGATAGCCGTCAATAGTGTTATTCTCAATCCCGTGGAATGCCATAAGCCCCACAACAAGCCCGCCCATTACCATGCCGATCATTATACAGCCTGCGCATTCTTTCATGATTGATCGCCTTCTGGAGCTTTGAAGCCATTATCAGCCAATTGCTCTAATACGCTATCAACAACGTGATTATATTTCATATCAAAGCTTAAACCAGCTTTAGCCTGCGACATAAACGCATCACGCTTCTTTTCTGCCGCGGTCTTGAGGGGGCGGAATTTGCAGTCAGCAATCTTGACCACTTCACTATACCCAACCCCATTAACCTTAGAGAGCCAAACCTCGTCATCATAATAGCCTTTTATTACTACTGCGCAGAAATCATTACCTCCGCCATCAGGAAGTTCAATCCACACAGCCTCGCACTCTTGCCCGACCTCTGGCATCCATGCCGCTGGCTCTGGTCGCATTTCTATTAAAGTAAAGATGTGGGTATTTATTATCTGATACGGATTAAAGAGGCCAATATATTGATATTGCGTAGAACAGCACCACGCCAATTGATTGCTCCAATCTGCTCGAGCTACGCAAGTCGCCCATTCTGGCGCTTCATTCCAATTAATAGCTGGCTCTGCTAGTGGTAGCTCTACTACGTCCTCAAGCACACCTTCTGATATTTTCCATTCGCCCTTTGAATCGCTGTAGTACTCTAGCCAACCACCTATAATCCTATAGAACAA
>JAAERS010000458.1 GCA_024230095.1 Gammaproteobacteria bacterium
CACTTCAAGCAGTTGATTGATATCTGTAAAGCCTCCTAATTGATCGCGCAAGGCAATGATTGCCTGGGCTTTGACCGAGCCAACACCAACTAGGGCATTGGCAATTTCCTGAGCAGTAGCGGTATTAATATTGAGATCGCCCTCGGCTGCCTGGCTAAAGGAAGTCCAGCTAAGCAATACTGACAGGCACAGAGCTGATAGTAGTGGTATGAATTTCATAAACCTCTCCTTGGTTTGAATTGGCACTAACTTATAGTGCGAGCAAGGGACATCCTGTTCCCTACTCTTTCAGTGTAGCAAAAATATTAGTTAATGCACGGCGGCCAGTTCTGCTTCAATTTGGGCAAGGGCCATCATGGGATCGTCAGCTTGGGTAATGGGACGCCCTATAACCAAGTAATCACTACCCGCACGAATAGCATCGGCTGGCGTCATAACACGTTTCTGGTCACCAGCTGTGGCAAATGCGGGGCGAATACCAGGGGTTACTAAAATAAATTCTGACCCCAGCTTTTGCTTTAGCAGTTGCGCTTCCTGGGCAGAACAAACAACGCCTTCAAAACCACTTACTTTGGTAAGTTCGGCCAACTGCAACACACGCTCTGCGGGTGATTGGGCAATACCCGTTTCGCTTAGACCTTGGGCATCCATGCTGGTGAGTACGGTGACAGCAATTAAAATCGGCTGGTGCCCTCCTTTTGCTCGTAGCATATTCAGGGTAGTTTGCATCATCTCGCTACCACCACTGGCATGCACATTAACCATCCAAACACCCATTTTGGCAGCGGCTAATACAGCCTTAGCTACGGTGTTGGGAATATCATGAAACTTAAGATCCAAGAACACCTCAAAGCCCAAGTCATGCAGGCCCGCCACTAACTGTGGGCCGGCACTAGTAAACAGTTCCTTACCCACCTTTACACGACAACGCGCTGGATCCAAACACCTCGCCATGGCCACAGCTTCATCATGACTGTCATAATCTAAGGCCACAATAATTTTTGTATCAACTTGCAAACTACTCTCCTCGTAATCCATAAACAGGTTTGGTAGTGTCCCACTGATGACAAGTTGGGCACTGCCACTGCATATTATTGCTGGCATAGCCACATTGCTTGCATTGATAGGCTGGTTTACGCTGCTCCAGGGCCATAGTTAGGCCCTGCAAGGCCTCTAATGACTCCTTGGCATGTTCGGTAGCCCATTGCATATGTAGCTCAATAAGATAATTGAAACCCTTCACTGAAGGCCGCTTGCGCAATTCTCTGGTAACAAATGCGGCCGCTTCACTATCAGATGCCTGACGAATTATCTCTGCCAAGGCCAACATCACGCTTGTACTAGGGTGTTCCTGCATACATGAGCTCAGCCAATTTTGCCAAGCCTCCTGATCATCTGAGGCAGCAAAACAACGTGCCAAATCAGGTAAAATAGTAGGCACCAGACTAGGATCCTGCTGCGCCAATTTACGCAGGTGCTCATCCGCTTCTTTGTATAAACCCGCATGCAAAGCCATAGCGCTATAGAGCAGCGCCACACGAGGGTTATCAGCCTTCAATTCATGGGCTTGTTTCAAATAGGTATGGGCTGTGTTCAGGTCTCCCTGATCAATAGCTTCTTGAGCCTGCTCGCAAGCATAGTGAGACAATCGAACAGCCAAGTTAGGTATATTTTGTAATTCAAAACGTTGCGCCAGATCGAGTGCCTTTTGCCAGTCTTTTTCGCGTTGATAAACATCTAATAGCAAAGTGCCCCAAGCCTGTTTATTAGGGCTGAAGCCCGCACTTTCTAGCAGTAACTGTTCGGCTCTATCCAACAAGCCTGCTTTGACAAAATCGTGGGCCAATTCAAGTTGTGCTTGCGCCAACTGGTGGTGGGTTAAGCCGGGGCGGTTAAGCAGATTTTGATGGATATGGATAGCTTTATCTACTTCACCCTTGCGGCGAAAAGCACTGCCTAAAGCCAAGTGAGTGTCTAGATTGTGATTATTCACTTCCAAAGAATCAATAAACAATTCTAAGGCGGCATCGGTTTCATGATTCAGTAGGTAGTTAAGCCCGCGATAATAATTTTCATCTGCTACACTAGGCTGTTGTAGATGGTGTTGATAACGACGGCCAAGCCACCAGCCAATGCCTATAGCAGCAGCAAAAAGTAACATTAGCAATACGTCAGTCATGGCTATTTAGGCGTTCCCTGCACAGTTTGGAGCTGATTTACTTGGCGCAATAATCGGCTATTGCGGCGCTTATGCCCTTGATTCACAAGACCATAAATAATACCGCTAACAATTAACCCTAAAGTAAAGCTAATCAATATCCATAGGGCGATGCTCATGGGCGGTAATTGCATAACTAGCATATCTACGGCAACAGGAGTACTGTTGCGACTGCTAAACAGAATACCTATAGTCAAAGCAGCTAAAACTAGCAACGCAATACATAGTCCTTTAATGAATTTCATCCGTCAGTCTCCAAGGGGTTGCGTTGTTAACGGGGCCTTCAAGACGGCCTCATAAACGCAAAACCCTAGCTTGTTTCGTTCTTGCACAGTATAACCGAAAAGCGCAACAGCAAGTACAGCGTAAACGCCCATTACCTGCAACTAGCAACAAAAAAAGGGCCAGATATCATCTGGCCCTATGGGATAAATATGCTTGTCAAATGGCTTAAGTGGCACTCGCATTAACAAGGTCACGCAATTCTTTACCGGGCTTAAAGTGAGGCACACGTTTGGCTGCCAGCGACACGGATTCACCTGTCTTGGGATTGCGACCGATACGTGGAGCACGGTGGTGTAGGCTAAAGCTACCAAAGCCTCGGATCTCAATACGATCACCGTCTTCCAAGGCTTCAGTCATATGTTCTAATAAAGACTTTACCGCCACTTCTAAATCGCGTACTGGTATGCTTTGAAAGCGATCCACCAGATTTTCGATAAGCTCAGATTTGCGCATAATTCAACCTAATTATTTTCCAGTTGTTCCTTAATCAGGTCACCAATAGTGGCAGGACCCGCAGAGTCAACAGACTTAGTATTCAACTCCTTCAACTGAGCTCGTTGGGCGGCCGCTTCATAACCTCGAATAGACAAACCAACACTGCGGCCTTTCTTGTCTATATTGCCAATGTAGGCGGTAACCTCGTCACCTTCATTAAAGTCAGATAACGGCTTGTCGTCTCCCATTTCGCCACGCTTCAAGAAACCCAGCACGCCAGGCGCTACTTCTACAGCTAAGCCTCCCGAGGTAACTTCCGTTACGCGTGCCGTCACTTCACTGCCTTTTTTGTGAGCGTCCGCAAAATCACCAAACGGATCGCCTGCCATCTGTTTGATACCTAAGGCGACACGTTCGCGTTCGGTGTCAATGGAAAGGATAACAGCCTCAATATCTTCTCCCTTCTGATAATCCTGCAGTAGGGCTTCGTCACTGCGATTCCAGTCAATATCAGAGATGTGAACCAAACCATCAATACCATCAGCCAAACCAATAAACAAACCAAAGTCGGTTTTGGAGTTTAGCTTACCAGTCACCTTGTCTCCCTCGGCATATTGCTTGGAGAAGGCCACCCATGGGCTTTCACTGCATTGCTTCATGCCCAACGACAAACGGCGCTTATCACTATTCACATCAAGAATCATGACTTCAATTTCTTGACCAGAATGTACCATCTTAGAAGGATGCAGATTACGTTTCATCCAACTCATTTCAGATGAATGCACCAGACCTTCAATGCCTTCTGCAACACGGGCAAAGCAACCATAGTCAGTGACGGTAGTCACAGTAGCTGGTAAGCGGCTACCCACTGGGTAGGAATCAACAAAGCTGCTCCATGGGTCTTGTTGTAACTGCTTGTGACCCAACGAAACACGTTGTTTCTCTTCGTCAAATTTAAGTACTTTTACATCAATTTCCTGGCCCACTTTCAGCATTTCGCTTGGGTGCTTGATACGGCGCCAAGCAATATCAGTAATATGCAGCAGACCGTCTAAGCCACCTAAATCGATAAAGGCACCATAGTCGGTCAAGTTCTTCACAAAGCCCTTAACAACGGCACCCTCTTCCAAGTTAGCCAGTATTTCTTCGCGCTGAGCCTTATTCGCCTCATCCAGCAGGGCACGACGAGATACCACCACATTGTTGCGTTCCACATCAAGCTTGATAATTTTGAATTGCAGGTCTTGGCCTTCTAGGTGAGACGTATCCTGCAAAGGACGGGTGTCGATTAAAGAACCGGGGAGGAATGCACGAACGCCGTTAAGTTCGACATTGAAACCACCCTTAACACGAGCGGAAATGACACCAGTAACAGGCTCTTCGGCCAGTTGTAGTTTTTCGAGTTCTTGCCAACGTTCTAACTGTTTTGCTCGTTCACGAGACACCTGAGTGGCACCCAAGCCATCCTCTACTTCTTGTAGGGCGACCTGAACCGTATCACCGATGGACACTTCTAGTTCACCATTGGCGCTCAAGAATTGACTACGTGGTACAACACCTTCTGATTTGAGGCCAACATTAATAGTTATAACTTCACTATCTATGCCAATTACCTCACCGGCAATTAGCGCCCCTTTCTTCATTTCTACCTGTTGAAGGCTTTCTTCAAACAGGTCAGCAAAACTTTCGCTCATGCTCAAACTCTTATGGATACTCTAGCTGTGCATGGCCGGTTTATAGCGGCATCCCCAACACTGGTGAGCACCTCTATTGGTTAGTTAATCAAATAGAAACCGTATTATTACAGCCCCCTGTTTCTTATCAAAGTCATGACTTTCTGCTCAACTTCATCGATGCCCATATGAGTGCAATCGATCTGTACAGCATCAGCAGCCGGCTTCAACGGCGCTACACTGCGGTTCTGATCGCGGTCGTCACGTTGCTGAATATCAACTAAGATATCTGCGAGACTAGCATTCAACCCCTTACTTTTCAACTGTTTATAGCGCCGTTTAGCGCGTTCTTCGGCACTGGCGGTCAAAAAAACCTTAATACAGGCCTGTGGGAAGATCACAGTACCCATGTCACGACCGTCAGCCACCAAGCCCGGCATCTCAGAAAACGCTCTCTGGCGGCCCTCAAGGGCTTTGCGCACAAGGGTCAAACTGGCCACTCGTGAGGCATTCATGCCTACCGTTTCAGTACGTATGGCCAAGCTCACATCTTCGCCCTCCAGCAACACCTTATCCCCCTCGGTAGAAGTCAGGAACTGAACATCCAAATGGGCAGCGATGTCTGCCAAGGCGCGTTCGTTCTCCATGCTCACACCATGGTGCTCCGCCGCCAAGGCCACTAAACGATATAGGGACCCGCTATCTAGTAAATGATAACCTAAAGTTTGAGCCAACAGCTTACAAATGGTGCCTTTGCCTGAACCACTTGGCCCATCAATGGCAATTACTGGGGTGTTGTTCACGACTCCAGCTCCTCTATTTCGCACACTTGCATACCTACTTTATCGGCCAAATTTACAAAACCGGGAAACGAGGTTGCAACGTGGGCGCAATCCAATACCTTAATCGGTGCCGCCGCTCGCAAGCCCGCCACTGTAAATGACATAGCTATACGATGATCATGGTGGGTGACAATTTCACCCCCTCCAAATACGGCAGCTTCACCACCCTTACCAACAATCACGGCACCATCGGGGGTGCCCGTAATATCAATCCCCAAAGTCTGCAACCCATCAACCATAGACTGAATACGGTCACTTTCTTTGACACGCAGCTCTTCAGCTCCAGTGACCGTTGTTGTGCCTTGGGCACAAGCGGCAGCAACCATCAATGCTGGAAACTCATCAATACCCAACGCCACCTGCTCTTCCGGAACATCAATACCCTTTAGCGGCGCATAGCGAATATGTAAATCTGCCACTGGCTCTCCACCTACATCGCGTGGGTTAAGCACGTCAAGATCAGCACCCATTAAGCGCAAAATATTAATCACTCCAATGCGGGTTGGATTCATGCCCACATGTTCAATCAACAAATCAGAATCGGGCGTGATCGCTGCCGCTACTAGAAAAAAGGTAGCCGAAGAGATATCTGAAGGCACATCAATTTCAGCCGCACTTAAAGTACCGCCGCCTTGCAGGCTGCGGCTAGGGCCATTACTGGTAACCGCATAACCAAAGCCCTGAAGCATACGCTCCGTATGATCGCGGGTCGGTGCCGGCTCAGTGACTCGTGTCTCACCCTCCGCATAGAGGCCAGCTAGCAGCACGCAAGACTTAACTTGGGCGCTAGCCATAGGGAGTTGATAATCGATACCCTTGAGCGCCTGACCGCCAGTAATTTTTAGTGGTGGTGTGCCGCCTTCTGCTGTATCTACCTGGGCGCCCATCGCACGCAGTGGATTGGCTACGCGTAACATTGGACGCCCATTTAGTGAAATATCACCTATCAGTTCGACATCAAAATTCTGCCCCGCTAGTAAGCCAGATAATAACCGAATAGTGGTGCCTGAATTGCCCACATACAAAGGCCCTGGAGGGGCTTGTAAGCCATGTAAACCGACACCATGCACCGTCACCTTGCCGTCTGCTGGACCCTCAATCACCACCCCCATATCACGAAATGCTTGCAAGGTTGCCAACGCATCTTCACCTTCCAAAAATCCACTAATATGGGTAGTACCCTCTGCTAGAGCCCCAAGCATAATGGAGCGATGAGAAATAGATTTATCACCTGGCACACGAATGCGCCCTTGTACCTGGCCGCCAGGCGTTACGTCGAAATGGGTTTTTGTTGTCATAGTTCCTGTATAGGCTGTGCCTGTCAGTAGTTTTTCAAAATGATGCCTTGCCACCCGCGCGCGTGTCATGATGCCTAGCATGGTATTGCTATCACCATCAGCAATGGCTTGTCGCATAACCTTAAGACCATCGGTAAACTGATCCAATGTCTGTAAACAGGCGTCACGATTGGAAACAAATACATCGTGCCACATAGTCGGGTCACTGCCTGAGACTCTCGTAAAGTCCCTAAAACCACCAGCGGCATAACGGAAAATGTCTTTATTTTGCGTATCTAAGGCTAAGGTATCCACCAAAGAAAACGCCAAAATATGCGGCAAATGGCTGGTGGCGGCCAATACCTTATCATGACGCGCCACATCCATAGTCAGGATATCGCTGCCCACACCTCGCCAGATCTCTGCCAACACATCCATGGCTTGAGAACTGCTTTCTGGCAAGGGCGTAATAATAAACTTGTGGGCAACAAACAAATCCGGGTCTACGGCTGAAATACCGCTGCGCTCAGAGCCCGCTATTGGATGACCCGGCACGAAACCAGGCGGCGGCTTACCGAATACTTCATAAGCCGTGCGTACTATATTGCCTTTAACACTGCCTACATCAGTTAATAATGTGTGCTCTTTCAGCCACGGCGCCACCCGACGCAACAAGGCTTCCATAGCAATCACCGGCACGGCAAGCACAACCACATTGACGTCCCTGACTACGGCCTCAAGGTCTTCGACGCTGTGATCGATAACACCTTCATCCAAAGCCTGGGCTTGGCTCTTCGGATCGTGATCGTAACCCCATACCTGATGCTGGCCGTTACGTCGCAAAGCGGCCGCTAAAGATCCACCAATGAGCCCCAGACCCACAACGAGTATTTTTTTACTTGTAAACATGACCATCGGCTACAACACGGCTTGTGGATAAGAACCCAGGACGCGAAGCTCCGCCACCTCGGTGTCTAAATCAGTAAGCACAGCTTGCACGTTGGCATCGTCTAAGTGGCCTTCAAAATCAATATAAAATACATAACCCCAAAGGCCGGCGCCGGAAGGCCGTGACTCAATACTGGTCATGCTCACATTATGCCGCTGAAACGGTTCCAAAATATGGTACAAAGCACCCGATTTATTACGTGCCAGCACCAAAATAGAAGTCTTGTCTTGGCCACTGGAAGGCACACTGTTATGCCCAATAATCAAAAACCGTGTGGTATTGTCCGGCTGGTCTTCAATGTTGGCATTAGCAATTTCCAAGCCATACAAATCGGCCGCCATACTGCCTGCAATGGCAGCCACCTTGCCTGTGTTCTCACCGGCTTCCGCGACACGACGGGCCGCTTCAGCATTGCTACTCACCGCAAAACGCTCGGCCTTATACAAATGAGTATCCAACCAACTACGACACTGAGCTAAAGACTGCTGATGGGAGTAGATGCATTCTACATTATCGATATCTGTGCCGGCCTGAACCAACAAGTTTTGATGCACACGCATTTCCACTTCACCGCAGATCACCAAGTTGGACTGACGAAAACTGTCCAAGGTGTTATTCACCATGCCTTCAGATGAATTTTCGATGGGCACCACACCATAGTTGGCGCTTTTGGCCTCTACTTCGCGAAAAACTTCGTCAATGGAGCTTAAAGGCACCGTTACCACTGAGTGGCCAAAGTGTTTCAATGCGGCAGATTGAGTAAAGGTACCCTGGGGGCCTAGAAATGCCACCTGCATGGGCTTTTCATGCGCCAAACAAGCCGACATAACTTCGCGGAACAAACGTGCCATTTCCTCGTTATCCAAGGGCCCACCATTGCGCTCCATAACCTTACGCAGCACCTGAGCTTCTCGTTCAGGGCGGTAAAATACCGCTTCTTTCGTGCCTTGAAATGCTTGCTTAACATCAGCCACACGCTGGGCACAAGATGCCCGCTGATTAATTAGTTTCTGGATCTGTTGGTCAATACTATCAATTTCATCACGCAGCAAGCCGAGTTGCTGTTCTTGTGTGTTGGGAGTTTCAGACATAGTTACTTCCCATGTTGCTGTTCAAAATCCTGCATGAAACTAACTAACGCTTCGATGGAAGCCATAGGCACGGCGTTGTAGATGCTGGCGCGCATACCACCAACGCTGCGATGCCCTTTGAGATTGAGTAAGCCCTTGGCTTCAGCCTGTTCTAAGAACAAACCATTTAAAGCGTCGTCAGCTAAAGTAAAGGTCACATTCATAATAGAACGGTTGGCTCTATTTACATTGTTGTCGTACATGCTGCTACTATCAATGGCACTGTACAAAGCCGCCGCCTTGGCGCGATTTTGCTCACCTATGGCTTCTAGGCCACCATTTTCCAGCAACCATTCAAATACCAAAGATGCCAAATACCAAGCAAAGGTGGGTGGCGTATTGAGCATGGAATCATTTTTCCACTGCTGCTGGTAATTGAACACTGCTGGCGTATCATGACGGGCGTGCCCCAAAAGGTCTTCACGCACAATAAGTAGCGTGATGCCCGCCGGGCCGATGTTTTTTTGAGCACCGGCATAAACAACACCAAACTGGCTGATATCCATGGGTTCAGACATAATCATGGATGACATATCCGCCACTAAAGGAATGTCACCAGTATCAGGCACATAATCGAAAGCCAAACCACCAATAGTTTCATTAGGGCAATAGTGCACATAGGCACTGTTGGCACTAAATTGCAGATCTGCCTGTTGCGGCACTGTGAGGTAGCCCTGTTCCTTACTAGAAGCGATAACATTGGCACTGCCATAGGGCGCCATGGCGTTGATTGCCTTAGTTGACCAGATACCTGTGTCAATAAAGTCTACCTGAGTCTTATCTCCCAATAGATTCATGGGCAACAATGAAAACTGCGCTGTCGCCCCCCCTTGCACAAAGATAACTTTATAGTTATCAGGAATTTGCATCAATTGACGCAAATTGGCTTCGGCTTGGGCGGTTAGGGCCATAAAAGATGAGTGACGATGACTCATTTCCATCACCGACACACCACGCTCTTGCCAATTCAACAATTCGGCTTGGGCGCGCTGCAATACAGCGGTAGGTATAGCAGCAGGGCCCGCACAAAAATTATGGGATCGGTTATTCATCACCGCTTTCCACCACCTCGCTATCAGCCGCGTCCTGAGTCACTTCAGCACTTATAGTAGATGCTTCTGTACCATCAACACCTTCCTCTTCACCCGACTCAAGGTCTTCATTACCGACCGATTCAGCCACGCGGGCCACCTGCACCAGCTTTTCGCCTTCTTGTACTTTAATCAGGGTCACACCTTGCGTATTACGACCCAAAATTGAGACTTCATTAGTACGAGTACGCACTAGGGTACCTTGGTCACTAATCAAAATGGCCTCATCACCCTCAAATACTTGCACAGCACCAACTAGGTTGCCATTACGTTTGGACATTTGAATGGAAATAACACCCTTACCACCACGCCCCCGTACAGGGAAGTCTTCGACACGACTCTGCTTACCGTAACCATTTTCACTGGCGGTAAGAATACGCCCGTCTTGCTGTGGCATGATCAAACTGATCACCTTAGCACCTTCTCCCAAACGAATTCCACGCACACCGCGTGCCGTGCGTCCCATGGTGCGTACGTCATCTTCATCAAAACGCACCGCCAATCCATTATCAGCAAATAGCATAATATGCTGAGAACCGTCGGTAACCGTAGCACCAATCAAGGTATCACCTTCATCTAGGCCAAGGGCAATCAAACCACTGCTGCGTGGGCGCGCAAAGGCCGTTAATGGGGTCTTCTTCACCGTACCACGTTCAGTAGCCATAAAGATGTAGTGACCTTCCATGTAACCACCTTCGGGCAACGGCAAGATCGTAGTTAGGCGCTCGCCCTCTTCCAACGGCAATATATTCACAATTGGACGGCCACGGGCCGTGCGTGAAGCCTGTGGAATTTCAAATACTCGCAACCAGTAGACCTTGCCACGGTTGCTAAAGCACAAAATTGTATCGTGCGAGGAGGTCACCATTAGGTGTTCAACAAAGTCCTCTTCCTTGACCGCCGTGGCCGCTTTACCACGACCACCTCGGCGTTGGGCTTGATAGTCAGCCACGGGTTGTGTTTTAGCATAACCACCGTGAGATATGGTGACCACCAAATCTTCTTCTGGGATCAAATCAGCAACCGTTAAATCTTGTCGTGAAGCCACAATTTCTGACCGACGCTGATCGCCATATTGTTCTAAAATCTGAGCAATTTCTTCACGAATAACTTCCATCAAACGCTCTGAAGAACCCAAAATTTCCAACAGCTCGGCAATACGTTCCAGTAGCTCTTGGTACTCACTCACCAGTTTGTCTTGTTCCAAGCCGGTCAAACGGTGCAAGCGCAATTCCAAAATAGCTTGAGCTTGGGTTTCAGACAGTTGATAACGACCATCATGAATACCGCACTCGACGGGCAAGTCGTCAGGACGGCAAGCATCATTACCGGCCTTGTCGAGCATAGCGATCACGGGGCCCGCTTCCCAGGTTTTGGCCAATAACTTCTGTCGTGCTTCAGCTGAATTGGGTGAGGTCTTGATGGTTTCAATGATCTCATCTATATTGGCCAAAGCCACAGTCAAACCTTCTAGCACATGACCACGAGCACGGGCCTTACGCAATTCGAACAAGGTGCGGCGCGTCACCACTTCACGACGGTGACGTACAAAGGCTTCCAGCATTTGTTTCAGGTTAAGGGTCTTAGGCTGACCATCAACCAAGGCCACCACATTGATACCAAAAACGTTTTCTAGCTGAGTTTGTGTATAGAGGTTATTAATAATAACATCAGGCACTTCGCCGCGACGCAACTCTATGACTACGCGCAAGCCGTCTTTATCCGACTCGTCACGCAACTCGGTAATGCCTTCAATTTTCTTTTCTTTTACCAACTCGGCAATCTTTTCAATCAAGCGTGCCTTATTGACCTGATAGGGTAACTCAGTAATGATAATTGAAGGTTTACCGTTTTTAGGATCTTCTTCCACATGGTGGCGCGCACGCAAATAGATTCGACCACGACCCGTCCGGTAGGCCTGTACGATACCGGCACGGCCATTGATAATACCCGCCGTAGGGAAGTCCGGCCCAGGAATATGTTCCATCAACTCATCGATTTCAATATCCGGGTTATCAATCAGCGCCAAACAGCCACTGAATACCTCATTAATATTGTGAGGCGGAATATTGGTAGCCATACCGACGGCAATACCTGAGGAGCCATTAACTAATAAGTTAGGAATTCGCGTTGGCAAAACCTCAGGGATCATCTCAGTGCCATCGTAGTTGGGCACATAATCAACTGTGTCTTTTTCTAGGTCAGCCAACAGATCATGGGCCATGCGCTCCATACGAATTTCCGTATAACGCATCGCCGCGGCCGAATCACCATCAATGGAACCAAAGTTACCCTGTCCATCAACCAGGGTGTAACGCATAGAAAAAGGTTGCGCCATGCGTACAATGGTTTCGTATACAGCAGAGTCACCATGGGGGTGATACTTACCTATAACATCACCAACAACACGTGCTGACTTCTTGTAGGCTTTGTTCCAATCATTATTGAGCTCGTTCATGGCAAACAGCACACGTCGGTGTACCGGTTTTAAGCCATCGCGCACGTCGGGCAAAGCACGCCCAACAATTACACTCATCGCGTAATCCAAGTAGGATTGCTTGAGTTCATCTTCAATATTTATGGGTAAGATTTCTTTAGCTATCTCATTCATAACTAAATGAATTTCCTTGTCCGATTGGCCCAGAGAAAAGGGCCTGCGTTGGGTCGACTAGCCTAGCCATTTCGGCAGACCGCAAAAACCCTAATCATAGCACAAGTGCCTCTTTGAAACCTAATTTTAGCCGGCTTTTAAACACCAATATACAGGTGCCTAAAAGTCAAGAAACAGTTATACTTATTCCACCTTGAGCCGAGTCGTGAATTTACCGTCATATGAATAACGTAGACCAAGCAGAAATCGCCAAATTTGAAGCCCTGGCCAGCCGCTGGTGGGATCGTGAAAGCGAGTTTAAACCGCTCCATGACATCAATCCACTGCGTATTGGCTGGATAGACGAGCGTGCGCCTCTTCACGGCAAGAAGGTGGCTGACATTGGCTGCGGCGGCGGCATTGTTGCCGAAGCCATGGCCCAGCGCGGAGCCACAGTTACCGGTATTGATATGGGCACAGCCCCCCTTAAAGTGGCCCAGTTGCACGCCTTGGAGTCAGGCGTAGATATCAATTACCGACAGATAACAGCCGAACAATTAGCCGAAGAGGAACCCGGCCAATATGACGTCGTCACCTGTTTGGAAATGCTGGAGCACGTTCCAGACCCAAGCCTAGTCATTGCAGCCTGCGCCAGGCTACTCAAACCCGGTGGTCAGGTATTTTTCTCTACCATTAACCGCAACCCTAAATCCTATTTATTTGCCATCATCGGTGCCGAGCACATCCTGAAAATGTTACCAAAAGGCACCCATGAACATGGCAAATTCATTAAGCCCTCCGAACTACACGAATACATGCGCTTAGCCGACCTACAAAGTCACGCCATGACAGGCATGGTGTACAACCCTATCACCAAGGTTTACAAACTTAAAAGCAAAGATGTCGATGTAAACTATATGGTGCAAGCCAGCAAACCCGCCAAGTAACCACTGTTTGGACCATCCTATGTTTGACTACCAAGCGCCACCCCAAGCCTTAGCCAAGCGCACCATCCTTGTGACTGGTGCCGGTGATGGCATTGGTCGTGCCGCCGCTATCTGCTTTGCAACTTTGGGTGCCACGGTGATTCTAGTTGGCCGCAGCACAGAGAAACTTGAAGCCGTATACGACGATATTGTAGAGCGCAACCTGCCTACTCCGGCTATTTATCCTTGCGATTTAAGCCGCAGCAAAGAAGAAGACTATAGTGAAATGGCCACTATCTTGGAAAACGAATTTGGCAAATTGGACGGCCTGCTGCACAACGCTTCGATCTTAGGCGAGCGCACTCCCATCAGCCAATATGAAGCTAGCACCTGGGACAACGTTATGCAGGTCAATGTGAATGCGGCCTTTATGATGACACAGGCCCTGCTACCTCTACTTGAGGCCTCAAAGGACGCATCTATTGTGTTCACCAGCTCAGGCGTTGGCACTCAAGGAAAAGCCTACTGGGGAGCCTACAGCGTGTCTAAGTTTGCCACCGAAGGCATGGCGCAGATCCTAGCAGCCGAGCTAGAGAACATTTCCAGCATTCGGGTTAACATCATTAACCCGGGGGCCACACGTACCAACATGCGCGCTAAGGCCTACCCAGGAGAAGACCCCGTCAGCAACCCGACACCAGAAGATATTATGCCCGTATACCAGTATTTGATGGGCCCTGATAGCCAAGGCACCACTGGCCAGCGCTTTGATGCGCAAGCTCTAAGTGGCCCTTTTTAAGCCTGCAAAAACAAGCCAAAGGCTGTAGCCAAACGCTTAGAACGCTGCGGACTGCGCACCAAAGCTAGGATTGACTGCCGCAGACCCGGCTGAAACATCAGCTCCCCCACTAAACCATTAAACACCGACTGTTCAACAGCGCAAGCATCCATAAAGGCCTCTAGTACAGCAGCATCCCGCAAATCTGCCTGACATTTGCTGGCCACGACAGCCAGTAGCTCAACACTGACTGCCTGCCCAGCATGGAGCATTTGCAACAACCAGACCTGACGCTCCTGCGCATTGGGCGCCCCACTAACCGCCCGTAGACAAGCAACCTGTTCAGCCGAGTCTGCACTTGCCTGCCCTCGAGCAATAAAGACCTGACTAACCTCGTAAGGCAACACCACATTTTCGCACTGCACGGCCAAACTGGCCATCACCGGCACTGGCAACCCAAGCACACTGGCAGCCACCACCTTGCTTAAGGAATCATTGTCTGGCAAACGCTGCACTAAATCCGCAAAGCCCTGCAAACCCAACTCCTGCCACCCCTTAGAATACTCAGTCGCCAATATATAGCTACGCACAGGCTCATAATAGCTCGAAACAGGTTGCTTCAGTAACGCCCTGACTTGAGCATTGAAAGCGGCCATGCGCTCCTGATCAGGCGTAAAGGCTAGGCTGCTATGCTGCATCTTGTCAGCCATAGCCGATGACTCTTGCCGGTCAGCCATATTGGTACCTATGGCCTCCAAGAGCTGGTTCAGGAACTCATCGCGGGCCGCTTGAATTAGGTAGCCCTGTTCATCAAGGGGAAATTTCAAAAACCAGATGGTTGGCGCGGCGGCTTGCTGTTCACTATGCCACAAGACGATTCCTACCCATGCATGCTTCAACCAAGGCAAAGTATAGGGCTTTTGACAAGCTTCAAAATCATGAAAGTCCTTGACACCAAGCTTGGACATGCGGCAACCCATGTCAAAAAGACGAAAGTGCCCGCCAACTTCTTTGAATAGATCAGAAAGGGTGCGCAAGGAATGAATAGCAGGCTGCATAATGACCGAGGAGCAGTTAGAATGGGGCGTTAATTATACTCTTTTTAGATAATTTTGCGATATGAATCCAGCGCCAACTCAAGCCAACCCACAATGGTGGGTCTACATGATAGAAACCGTCTCCGGCAGGCTCTATACGGGTATCACGACAGACCCACAGAGACGTTTTTTGGAGCACCAGAAAAACCCCAAATTAGGGGCCCGTTTTTTCCGCAGTGATGCGGCCAAATCAATCGTTTATCAAGAGCAACAAAGAGACCGATCCAGTGCTAGCAAACGCGAGGCAGCAATAAAAAAACTGCCCCGCTACAAAAAACTAGCTCTGATCACCAGTAGCAAACCACTACCCTAACCCATCTCTTGCCAAGGCAAGTGCCTAAGATGGGCCTGCACCACTATTGCGCGAAGCTTCTGATTCTGGCACAAATGAGTCCATCATCATGGCTTTTAAACGCACCACCAGATCCATATCTACCAAAATACCTTGATCCAGACTGCGCTCGCGCCAACCCAATAAGTCAGCACCATCGGTAATCAAGTGTCCAGCGATATCTTCTTCGCCAACGCGCAATAGTAGCTCATCAGTTGCCACCACGTTATCCGTGGGCTGAAACAAACCAAGAGGTTTACCATTAGCCGCAATCAACAGGCAGCGCTGAGCGCCACTATGATGCACAAAGTACAAGGCCATAGCCTGTTGTGCCTGACCATTGGCCATGGGCTTGCTCAACCAAGCCATCAGCACAGGTGCCACTAATACAGCTTGTGAGGTATTACGTATACGCACAGCGTTAGCGCCATGGGACAAGGCTGCACCTAGACCCAATTCGGCTTGCACAAGTGCAGATTGGCCTTGAGCATCAAATACCCACTCGGCTCCCTGCGCCACAAGGCTAGGTGCCTGCACTTCAACCTTAAGACCACTTAACGCCGCATCAATAACGGCACTATTGGCTAGACCAAACTGGTAACAAGCCGCGGCACGCACCCCAGCACCAAGTTGATCACCCGGAGAAAAGCCCAAACCTTCAACGCTACGCTTCACTAAGAACTTCATCTCATTGGCTGAGATCTGTAATAAATTAGACATACCAAATCTCCTATTGCGCAACCATACTGGGCGCCACAGGGAACGACCAATCTTCGTTAATATCCGTTGCCAAATCAGACACCAAAGGCGCCCCTTGGAACATGGTATTGCGCACCCACAAGGCCGACTTAGGATCAAATTTACTAACGCCAAAAAAGGCCAACTTACCGCGCAGCAGGTGCATCGGTAGAACATCAGCGTCTAGCAGGTTGGCTCGAATTTCACCATAATGAGTTTGCGACATGGTGGCAATCCGCGCCACAATTGCCTGATGATGAGGCTTCGCCAACAAGATGTCAGCAATCGTGGCTTGCCCATTGTCAGCCAACATCGCCAATACATCTGTGTGACAATCTTGCACGGCCTTGGCAATACCCAGAAACATTTGTAACTCGGCCCCCTCGTCAATACCCACCTTACCCAACCTAGGTTCAATTTTACCTTGTGAGTAATACCAGAAAGTTTGCTCTTGCTTGGGGTCGGTAAAGTCGTAGTCAAATACCCAATCATAGCTTTCCTGAATGGCATCAGCCAAATCCTGAGCACTGGCAGTGGGGTCATACTGAAGGGATTCAACCGTCCCCATTTGACCTTCTAAGCCATCCACCAGTTCTGGGAAAAGTTCTAACAACAGGCTAACCAACAACTCTTGGGTTTCTAAACTATAATGCTGCTCGGCCCAAGTATTGATTTGTTGCCAACTGGCCACCTCAGTGGCCACATCAGCAAACCAATCATTTAGCGCTTCCAAGTCGGATAACAAAACACGATTTTTCTCTGCCTGCCATTGATCAAAAGTACTGACTTCACGCACATGCTGGCAAGCACGCGCCATCAATTCTTGTAACTGCGTTATTTTTTCGCCACTCACTTGGGTAGCCAAAACGTTGGCTAAGGCCGTTTCACGTTGCAATATCCACTGCGCTATGACTTGCGGGTGATTAATCAACCAGGGGGCCATACCCAACCCCGTGGAATTACCAATCCCTAGATAGCGCTGCAGGCCCTTATCCATATCCACGGCGTTAGGATAGGCATCCTGATGCACCATATGATGCAACTGATCCAAGCTAAACTGCCGCAACAGGTAACACACCAACATTTCACCAGCGAAGGGCTGAGCCAAGTCCGGATGCTGATTAACCACCTTATCCCAATCACAAGAACCGAACTTGCCCGAACCATATACGGCGGTTGTACGGTACAAATAACCCACTTCAGTTAAACGCTTTACATCCGGTTGCTGGCCATTGCGCAGGCACTCAAGCACCTCACCAAATACCCGCGCACTACGGTTAGCTCGCGCCAAGGAGATACTGCGCGCATCAATTCGACCGGCCTCTTGCAAAGGCACATTATCGGCCAGCATGGCTAAGGTCGCATCATCAACCCCACCTTCCATCAAGGTCATGGTCAAATCCCACTTTTCCGCAATGACTCGGTCGTTACGCTCATCAGGGTTCAAATACTGTGAGAACACCACAAAGCTCAAGTGACTATTGGGTGACTGAATATCAAACACCACGTGACCATAGCCACTTTCATCAAGATTAAAGCGGCTATATTCAATACGCCACTGATCATCCATCATATGGCGCACTAGAGAACGCATAAAACTTAAGCGACTAGCAAACCCCGCCCCAAGCCGATTCAAGTCCATTGCTTGAGCCGGTGGTCGCAACATTGCATTTTGCATAATGCCTTTCCTCTTATACAGAGATTGGTTTAGTGTGAACTCTCTTGCGGACCAAAGTTTTGACGACAAAACTCTAACCAGTTACGTCCCATTATTTTTTCTACTTCCATGTCATTAAAGCCTTTTTGCTTTAGGCCAGTAACTATATTTGGAAAGTCGGAACTATCCTTAAACCAGGTCAAAGAGTCCGGCCAAGCGGCATTGCTGGCTGAACCCTCACCATAATCCATTTGCTTGCTCCAACGCCCATTGCGCATCCACTCAAGAATAGACAGGGGCTGGTTTAGGCACAAGTCACTGCCCATGCCCACACGATCTATACCCATCAGCTCAACCGTATCAGCCACCATATTGCAGAAACTCTCTAGACTGCATTTAGGGCCATCTTTGAGATGAAAAGGATAAACGCTAAAACCTAATAAACCCTGACTTTCAGCTAATGCTGATAACACGCGATTGGACTTATTGCGCTTGGCCGGTTCGAAGAAAATCGGATTAGCATGGCTAATCACAATAGGGCGCTGTGACATGGCTATCGCCTGCATAGTGCTTTCTTCGGCACTATGAGACATATCAATGACCATACCAACACGGTTCATTTCTTGTATTACCACCTTACCAAAGCGTGTAACACCCGGATCAGATGATTCATAACAGCCTGCAGCTAACAAGCTTTGATTGTTATAAGTGAGCTGCATGATGCGCACACCCAACTGATGAAATATCTCTACCAGGTCAATGTCATCTTCAATCGGCGAGCAATTTTGAAAACCAAAGATAATGCCCACCTTGTGCTGTGCATGGGCAGTTTCAATATCCGCCGCCGTACGCACAGGCATAATAAGATCACTATGCTGCTCAAACAGACGATTCCAGGCACCAATATTGAGTAGCGTTTCACGACAGGTTTCATGATAAGCAATGGTAACGTGCACCGCACTCAAGCCACCGGCACGCATTTGCTCAAATACCTCGCGGCTCCAGTTACTGTACTGCAGTCCATCAATCATCATCATTCTGCTCATACTCATGCCCTTTCTACTGTGGGTGGTGAACAGGGGCCA